>JBGUVZ010000125.1:0-3483 GCA_045220685.1 Oscillospiraceae bacterium
ATAATGATTCAGGGAACCATGTCGGGTGTTGGCAAAAGCCTTCTAACAGCGGCACTCTGCCGTATATTCAGACAGGACGGTCATTCAGTTGCCCCTTTCAAGTCGCAGAATATGGCACTTAATTCATACATTACTCCGGACGGATTCGAGATTGGACGTGCTCAGGCTCTTCAGGCGGAAGCAGCAGGAATAGAACCATCTGCACTTATGAATCCTATACTTCTCAAACCTACGACCGATGTGGGTTCACAGGTCATAGTAAACGGAAAAGTTCGCGGAAATATGCGTGCAAGGGAATACTTTTCTCGAAAGACGGAACTTATACCCGATATACGCAGAGCATATGAAACGCTTGCTTCTCAGTACGATATTATCGTTGTCGAGGGTGCCGGCAGTCCTGTCGAACTGAATCTTAAAAAAGACGACATAGTAAATATGGGGCTTGCGGAAATGCTGAACATACCGGTGCTGCTTGTCGGAAACATCGACTGCGGCGGTGTGTTTGCTCAGCTTTACGGAACTTATGCTTTGCTGGAAAAGCACGAGCAGGAACTGGTAAAAGGACTGATCGTGAATCGTTTCAGGGGAGATATCAGCCTTTTCGATGACGGCGTTTCCATTCTCGAAGAAAAATGCGGAAAGCCGGTTATCGGTGTTGTGCCGTTCGTTAAACATGACCTTGAAGATGAGGACAGTCTTTCTACGCGTCTTGATAAAACTGAAAACACCGGTATTATAGATATTGCCGTAATAAGATTTCCGAAAATATCGAATTTTTCTGATTTTGATGTGTTCAGTCAGTATGAAGGGGTATCAGTACGCTATGTAACAAAGCCGGAACAGCTTGGAGAACCGGATCTGCTTATTCTACCGGGTACCAAGAGTACGATAGCTGATATGGAGTGGCTTAATAAAATCGGACTAAGTAAAGAGATCACAGCTCTAGCAGAGCGAAAAACTCCTGTGTTTGGAATCTGCGGCGGATTCCAGATGCTCGGTGAGCTTATTTCTGACCCGGACGGTACGGAGTGCGGAGGTTCAGTGAACGGACTTGGCCTTCTTCCATCTTGCAGGACAGTTTTTCAGGGCGAGAAAACTCAGCTTCGCACAGAAGGATGTTTTAAAAACATTTCAGGTTTCTTTTCATGCCTTAGCGGTGCAACATATTACGGTTATGAAGTTCATATGGGTAAAACTGAAGGAAGCGGTGAACTGATAACGGATAACGGAGGCTATTTTAACGGTAATGTGGCAGGATGCTATGTCCACGGGATCTTTGACAGTGCCGAGGTTTCAGGAGCTCTTGTAAAGGCTCTTTATGAAACAAAGGGACTTAAGTTTAACGGCAGCATCACAGACAGAAGGGAGCACCGTGAAAAGCAGCTCGATGAGCTCGCTGATGTTGTACGTAAAAGCCTTTATATGGATATAATATATAAAATCATTCAGGAGGGTGTATGAACCTTGAATATGTGCTTCCGGCAGATATTGAACGCCGGAGCTTTGAAATAATCGAATCGGAACTGGAGCGGGAGATACCGGAGGACATCAAACCTGTGGTAATGCGTGTTATCCATACGACTGCTGATTTTGATTATCTTGATAATCTGTATTTTTCTGAAGACGTAATGAATATCGCGATGAAGGCGATTGCTAAAAATGCAGTGTTTGTTACGGATACGAATATGGCGAAGTCAGGTATAAACAAGGGTGCTCTTGCAAGGCACGGATGCATTTCTGAGTGTTTCATGGCAGATCCCGATATTGCTGAAGCTGCAAAGGCAAACGGTACCACAAGGGCGACAGCATCAGTTGACAAGGCAGCTCGTCTCGGCAGACCGGTCATCTTTGCTGCAGGTAACGCACCTACAGCACTTGTAAGACTTACTGAGCTTATTCGCTCCGGAACGTTCATTCCTGAATTGGTTATCGGCGTGCCTGTTGGTTTTGTTAACGTTGTTCAGTCAAAGGAAATGCTTATAGATACCGGTGTTCCATGCATAGTTGCACGGGGAAGAAAGGGCGGAAGCAATGTTGCGGCGGCAATATGCAACGCTCTCCTTTATCTTGCTGATAAAAAACTGTAGGATGTGCCGAAATATTTTTGTCCTTATTGAATTTCACAGCTGTTTGTGCTACAATTGGATTTGTTAAAAATGAATATAAAGTATGTGGTGCCTCTGTTCATATTTCATAGAAGCAGAGGGTAAAAGGGAAGCAGGTCAGAATCCTGCGCGATCCCGTCACTGTATTTGCGGAGCGGTATGCTGTTACATTTATGTAGTCACTGGGAAACCGGGAAGACTGGCATATCGTTATGATGCATGAGTCAGGAAACCTGCCGTATGCTGGTACAGAGCTTTTAGCTCAGATCACGAGGAATTGATCGTACTGCTGCAGACTCTCCTTTAACGGAAGGGTCTGTTTGTGATGCTTTCTTCCGTGCGGATGAAGGCATTTTTTTATGCGGTTTACCTCTTTATGAAAGGAAGCTTATTTAAAATGAAAAGAAAGATCGCTGTAATTATGAGTATTGCAATGCTTGGATTAGTTATGTCAGGATGTGACAGTTCTGCTCCGTCTGCAGGTAATTCTGCAGCAGACAACAGTATCGCTGAAACAGAAGCAGTAACTGAAGAAGCTGCTGAAACAGAAGAAGTTACTGAAGCTGCCGCTGAAACATCAGCTGTAGAAGAAATCCAAGAAGAGGATGAAGAAGAAAACTACGACACAGGTGATGCATCACTTGACAACGTTCGTAATCAGGATGAGATCGGTGAAAAAGAACTTCTCGTTCTTAGCTTTGGTACAAGCTACAACGACAGCCGTCGTCTTACTATCGGCGCTATTGAAGATTCACTCGAAAAGGCATTCCCTGACTACAGTGTGCGCCGTGGATTTACAGCAAATATCATTATAGATCACGTAAACAAGCGTGACGGTATTCTTATCGATGACGTTGATGCTGCTCTTGACCGTGCAGCTAACAACAAGGTTAAGACTCTCGTTGTTCAGCCTACACATCTTATGAACGGTCTTGAATACAATGACCTTTATGAGCAGGTTGGAGCAAAGGCTGATGCATTTGACAAGGTAGTATTCGGTAAGCCTCTCCTTACTTCAGATGACGATTTCAAGCGCGTTGAAGAAGCTATCGTTGACTGGACAAAGGAATACGATGACGGCAAGACAGCTATCTGCTTCATGGGTCATGGTACAGAAGCTGAATCAAATTCAGTTTATAAGAAAATGCAGGATCTTCTCACAGCTGACGGACACACAAATTACTTCGTTGGTACAGTAGAAGCTGAACCTTCAGTAGATGATGTTCTTAAGCTTGTTCAGGCTGGCGAATATGAACGAGTTGTTCTTGAACCTCTCATGGTAGTTGCAGGCGACCACGCTAACAACGATATGGCTGGCGACGAGGAAGATTCATGGAAGTCAGTATTCGAAGCAGCAGGCTACAAGGTAGAATGCCTT
>JBGUVZ010000126.1:0-5250 GCA_045220685.1 Oscillospiraceae bacterium
GTCGCCGTCAGGATCGAGAACGTCCTTGTATTTCTTGATGAATGAGTCGGAAAGATTTGTGTGCTCAGAGTCAAGAGGTACCTGTGAGTCATATACATGGCAGTTGCCGCGCCATGAAAGAAGATTGTTTTCCTTTACATCTGCACCGCACATATTTGCGTCGTAGAAATAAAGGGTGTGCTGCAGAAGCTTTGCCCAGTTGTTCTGAGTCTCGTAGTAGTCGGCCTTGTTTGGTGTTGCGGCTGCTGAAACGAGTGTCACAGCTGATGATGCAGCAAGTGAAGCAGCGAGTACCGCAGACAATGCCTTTCTGAATGTGTTCTTTTTCATAAATATATAAGCCTCCCGGAGCCAGTGATCCTTTCGGATACACTGAATCATATTTAGGAGCACGTCATTGCTCCCGTTTTTACTGGTTTATCTGAATGAAATTATACCATATGACCGCGTAAAAGTCTATACTATGGTTAATGAAATTGTTCCGATACGGGCGGCAGATTTGAAAAGCATTGACGAGTATGTCAAAAATGTTGTATAATAATATATTAGCTAACTAAGACAGATACGGATTTTACGGATCTGCCAGGGGAAATACTATCAGACAGGATGATTTGGATAATATAATGAAAGTAGTTATTATAGGGACCGGCAAGGTCGGCAGCAATATTTCAAATGCGCTGGCCAAGGAAGGACACGATGTCATCGCCATCGATACCAACGATGCGGTCATCAAGAAAATACAGGATACACAGGATATCATGTGCATAAACGGTAACGGTGCCGACATCAACGTGCTTCAGGAGGCCGACGTCGGAAGAGCGGATCTGTGCATTGCGACTACACCGCATGACGAACTCAATCTTCTCTGCTGCCTTTTTGCAAAGAAGCTGGGGGCTGAGCGTGCCATGTCCAGAGTGCGTAATCCGATGTACTTCGCTCAGATAGGAATTTTAAAGGAAGACATAGGTCTTTCTATGGTAATAAATCCGGAGCTTATCACAGCCGATGAAATAATGCGTATACTCATTTTCCCGGCGGCTGCAAAGCTGGAGGTCTTTTCAAGAGGACGTATCGAGCTGGTTGAACATAAGCTAAGTGACCGTTTTGAACTAGACGGCATGACACTTGCCGACATTTACAGAAAACACAAGATCAAATACCTTATCTGTACAGTTGAACGTGATTCAAAGCTGTACATTCCGGGCGGTGACTTTATACTTCACAGCGGCGACAAGGTAAACATCGCTGCGTCACACCGAAATATCGAAGGCTTCTTCAAGGCCATCGGCTCAACACGTTCAAAGATAAAGACAGTGCTTATCGTAGGCGGCGGCAAGGTGTGCAGCTATCTTATCAAGCAGCTTCTCAATGCACATATGCAGGTAAAGGTCATCGAGATAGATGAGAAAAAGTGTCAGAATCTCGCAATGGAATTCCCGCATGCCGACATCGTACACGCAGACGGAACTGACCAGGAGGTACTGATCGAACAGGGTCTCAAGCACGCAGATGCGTTTATATCCATGACGGGCATAGATGAGGAAAATATCATCATGTCGCTGTTTGCGGTCAGAAATTCCAATGCCAAGGTAATTACAAAGATTAATCGTGAAAGCTACCGCGAGATAGCAAGTCAGGTGGGACTTGACTGCCTTATCTCCCCGAAACTGCTGACAGAATCAGTGGTGCTCAGCTATGTTCGTTCCATGAAAAATACTTCAGGCAGCAACATAGAGGCTCTTTACCATCTGGTCGAGAACAAGGCGGAGGCTATCGAATTCAGGATTACAAAGGCTATAGACGGACTTATAAACATTCCGCTTAAAAACCTGAATCTCAAGAAAAACATTCTTATCTGCGGTATAATCAGAGGAAGGACCGTCATTATTCCTAACGGTAATGATTTCATCACCATTGATGACTCGGTAATTGTTATTTCCAAGGAACATCATTTTTCTGATATTACAGATATTCTTGCAGAGTAAGGAGTTAATGAATGAATAAACAGGCAGTAGCACATTATCTTTGCAGGATCACGGCGTGGGGCTCGCTTCTCTTTCTTATTCCGGCACTTGTGAGCCTTATTTACGGTGAATGGGATTCACTTAAAGTCTTTCTGGAAGTTGCGATAGGTGTTGCAGTACTTTCACTTCCGATGGCGATACTAAAGCCGAAGGAAAGCGACATGTTTGCCAAGGAAGGTCTTATGATCGTCGCACTTCTGTGGGTTATATATCCGGTTGCCGGAGCACTTCCGTTCTGGCTTTCCGGCGAGATACCGTCGTTTGTCGATGCGGTGTTTGAAAGCGTTTCCGGATTTACAACAACAGGTTCAACTATTCTTACAGATATAGAATCCATGTCCCACGGGATGCTCTTCTGGCGAAGCTTCACCCACTGGGTAGGGGGTATGGGCGTACTTGTTCTTGCCATTGCCATCCTTCCGGCGAACAAGGCTACCATGCATCTTATGAGAGCTGAATGTGCCGGACCTCAGGTCGGAAAACTCACACCGAAGGGCAGGACGTCGGCACGTTATCTTTACATAATCTACGGCGTTCTTACCGTGGCACTTACAGTTCTTCTCATCCTCGGCGGCATGCCGGTGTTCGACAGCATTTGCCACGCAATGGGAACGGCAGGTACCGGGGGATTCGGTATCAAAAACAACGGTATAGCATTTTACGGTTCGAAATATATCGAATACGTTCTTTCAGTTGGAATGATAATTTTCGGTGTGAATTTCAGCATTTACTATCTCATCCTCACCGGACACATAAAAACAGTGCTCAGAAATGCTGAGTTAAGAGTGTATCTTATAATCATCCTCATATCAACCGGACTTATTATGGGTGCGAACATCATGATACACCCGAACGTTGAAGAGAATTTCAGATCAGCATTCTTTCAGGTATCGTCCATCATGACATCCACCGGTTTCGGTACGGATGACTACGCACTCTGGCCGGAATTTTCACAGATGGTTCTTCTCATGCTGATGTTTATCGGCGCCTGCGCTGGATCCACCGGCGGCGGTCTCAAGGTGCAGAGAATAATCATCATGTTCAAGAGTGTAAAGAAATTCGTTCGCCAGACCCTCAGTCCTAAGTGCGTTTACGTACTTAAAGGTGAAGACAAGACGATGGATACAGCAACAGTCCACGGCGTTCAGACATATTTCATTCTTTACACCGGACTTATGTTCATATCACTTCTTCTTGTGTCGATTGACAATCATGATTTTGCAACTTCGTTTTCTTCAGTTGTAACATGCATAAACAATATCGGTCCGGGACTTAACAAGGTAGGTCCGACACAGAACTTCTCCTTTTTCTCGGACTTTACAAAGATAATTCTTTCATTTGATATGCTTTTAGGAAGACTCGAATGCCTTCCGGTCATCGTAATGCTTTCTCCGTCAGTATGGAGAAATAAATTTTAATAAAAATCACCTATCCGGCAGGTTTTTCTGCCGGATATTTTTTCGATATTTTTTTCCTTAATTTTTGTGATAATCGTTGCATTTGATGAAAAAATTTTGTATAATAATAGAGTATGATAAAATTCAACTACATACTGGATGCAGAAAAGGGAGTAGAAATGAAAAATTCAAGAAGAATAATCAGTTTTATAACTGCACTTGCCGTTTCATCTTCATTTGTGTCATGCAAAAACAAGGAGGACAGCAGTCAGGTAATCGAGGAATCTCAGCCTGAAGTTATCGCTACAGAGGAACCTTCAGCTGAACCTGTTGAAATAGGAAACGAATATAAGCTTACATGCTATTATGAGGAACAGCCGGTAAATGATGCGGTCGGACTTTTCGGTACGATCACAGATACACTTTACGGCGGTGATCACATTTATTATCTCACCGACGATATCACATATACAAGCGGTTCCGGATACAGAATGTGCAACGTTGATCTTACAACGCTGCAGAGAACAGATATTTACAACGCACCGGAAGGATTTGTTTACACTCCGGCTAACCGTTCAGATCTTCCTGAAGGAGTTACACTGGGCGCAAACGATACGCTTTTCACCATCTTCACAGACAGAATACTTTACGGAAATGAAAAGGGCGTATGCGTAAAGGATATCAAGACAGGTGCCGAAAGAGTTATTGAAAAAGCAGGCACTACATCAGAAGAAGTGCTCGGTGCTTTCTTTGACGGAAAGAAGTACATTATAGTTTACAAGGAAAAGCCACAGACATTAAAGCACTTCTATTCAGCAAATGCAAACGGTGACGTTACTGAAGAAGCAAAGATGACTCTTGGCTTTGACGGAAGCATAGACAAGGCGTTTGTAAACAGTGCAGGCGACCTTTACTTCACAAAGGTTGAACGTACACAGAAAACAACAGTAGTTTCAGCTGACAAATCAATCGTTTCTGATACTACCAAGATAGAACTTTACAGAATGAAGCCGGACGGAACTCTCAACAGAATGGTCGGCGGAGAAACTCTTCCGTACAACATCGAGATCGAAGATCTGTTCGTTTCATCAGACGGAAACATCTTCCTTATCGAGAATGATCCTGTAAACGGAAAGACTGTTCAGCGTTTTGACAGCTACGGTATCCGTACAGCTCGTATCACACTTGATTCTTCAAACAGCAGTGAAGATGACTATTACTTCGGCAGTGGTTCTGAACTCTGGAGAGTTTATGAAGATTATGACGGAAGCATAAGCCTCTGTAAGATAAATGACGACGGCGAAGCTGATTTCACAAACAAGATCTCAACTGAGATGGGCAATGTGGTAACAAAGCTCGCAGGCGACAGCGTTTATGATGCATATATTTCAGACCGTTCATCAGTTTACGGTATCAAGACTGCAGAAAACAAGGTCGAAGAACTTATGCAGTGGACAGATGCTGACGTTGACGCTTCACTCCTTACATGCCTTGGTATCAAGGACGCAGGAGATATTTACTGCTTAAAGAATGAAGTCGTTGTTACTGAAGAGATTCCTGCAGTTACAAACGACGCAGTCGTTACAGAAGCCGCACCAGCCGTTGACGAAACAGCTGAAGGCGAAGAAGATACAGACGAAGAAACAGATGAAGAGTCAGAAGATACTGATGATGAGGATACTGATGACACTGAATCTGATGATGAAGATGCCGAAGACGACGATGAGACAGAGGACGATGACGAAGAAGATGATGAAGACGAGGACACTGATGAAGTGACTTCTGAAGATCCTTCAGCAGCTGTGTCAGAAACTCCTGAACCTGTTGTA
>JBGUVZ010000127.1:0-2408 GCA_045220685.1 Oscillospiraceae bacterium
TGTTCTCTGTAACGAGTATATGCTGTTCCTTAGGATCTATTCTCTGCTCTTCCGTCGGAAGTACAAGAGCTCCTCCGGCAGTAAGCATACCGAAAATATCATATACTGAAAGATCAAAGCTGAGTGCTGAAACTCCGATCGCCCTGTCGTTTGCATTTATACCGTATCTGGTGTTTACGTCAATGACCGTATTCATTGCAGATCCGTGCGCTATAAACACACCCTTCGGAACTCCGGTGGATCCGGATGTATAAATGATATACGCCCCGTCTTCAGGAGTGATCTCCGGCTTTACAAAGTTTCCTGTATGATCTGCAGTCATTTCAGGAGTGAAAGTCTGCAGTTCAAGTTCATCAGTTATTCTGTTACTTATGATTGCAAACGGAGACGCTTTTTCAATTATACTCATTGTTCTTGAGACAGGCTGGTCATGAGTAAGAGGAACATAAACGCATCCTGCCATAAGTACACCAAGAACTGCAGAGATCTGTTCAAATGACTTCGGAAGGTCGATCAGTATCCTGTCTCCCTTTTTCGCACCTTTCTCGGTGATGCACGAAGCTGTCTTAACGGCTGCTTCATAAAGTTCGCCATAGGAATAGCTTTTGCCGTTCGTTATAAGCGCAGTTCTTTCCGGATGTTCCGAAGCGTTCTTTTCAAAACCGGCTGTCAGAGTAGTTTCCTTACGTGATACAGAAGTCGAATTTGCCTTTAAATGTACAGCTCGCTGTACAGCAGGACGAAGATCAGTAAGCGCTGTACTGAAAAATCTGCTGTCATCTGCTGCCCTGTCAATAAGTCCCGTATATACTTCGAACATTGCATCAACAACACCTTCTGCAAATACAGAATCAGGTGTATCCCAGGAGATCACCGTGTCATCATTCTCGTAAAACACCTGATGATCGAGGCATACCTGAGGTGTGGATGATACTATACTTTTAAGTTTCGATGCTATAACCGATCCTGACATATCACTGTCATTCCGTACACCTACAGCACTGGTGAAAATAACGTTATACATTCTGTCATCCTGATGAAGCTTTCTGAGTTTATCAGTAAACTCCACTGCAGAATAATCGGCATGAGCAATATTTTCATGCATTGTTTTCTGTATAGCTGCCGCATTTTCGGCTACAGAAACATTTTTTCTGTTTATTTCAACAGGAGCAAGTCTTGTAAAATCACCAACGATCTTTCCGATGTCAGGAGAAATATCATGTCTTCTGAACACTGTCAGCATGACAGCAAAACTGCTTCCGCCGCCAAATGCAGAAAGAACTTCCGAGTACAGTGAGAACAGTGCTGCAGACGGTGTAAGTCCGTATTCAGCTGCATTTTCAGAAAACTTCTTCCATCTTTCCTTTGAAATATTCTTCTTTCTTCTTATGAAAGTTCTTTCCGCTCCGGAAACAAATTCTGAAGAGATATACGGAAGTTCAGGTGCTTTAGGGAAATTTTCAGCTTTTTTATTCCAGAATTCTTCGTCAGCTTTTATCACTGCTGACAGTTCTTCGTTTTCACGGGTGAATTCCAGATAATCCCTGTAGGTGATTTCAAGAGGTTTCAGTTCTTCACCATTGTAAAGTTTTTCAAGATCATTTATGATTATATACAGACTGGCTGCATCGGCAATCATAAAATCAATGTAAAAATGCATTCTGTAACAGTGATCATTCAGACGGGTAAGTCTTATCTGATACATCGGCTCTCCAAGAGGAATGATCATAGCTGACATTTCATTTTTTACAGCTTCAAGATGATCTGAAAGTTCATTGTCAGGAATATTATCATATATTCTTATATCCGGATGAGCTTCAGGTTCAATATACTGTACTGCATCTTCTGTGATCCTGCATCTGAGCATATCGTGACGTTCTTCAAGCTTTCTTACTGCTTCAGTAAATCTGTCAGTATCAAGGTCTTCTATATCACCTTCGAAGTACGCACAGCACGCTTTTCCGGAAAGAAGCATATTCGGATTGTCTCTTCCCGCCCAGTACGCATACTGAACATCATTAAGCGCAAAAGGTTCATAACGTTTTTCTTCATTTATCTTTACACAGTCTTTTTTATTTTCTTTTTCACCCGATGCATTTTTTACCGCGGTTACTAATTCACCGAATCTGCTGTTGTCAAACAGATGTTCAACCGGAAGTTTTACCTTAAGTACAGAATAAATCTTCGTGATGAGTCTTACTCCGCTTACAGAATCCAGACCAAGTTTCAGAAGATTCGTATCATCTGTTATCTCATCCTCAGGTACACCTGTAAAATCGGCCACTATGCCGCGAAGTACTTCTTCTTTATCACTGTATTCATACTTTTCGTTTTCTTCTGTAATATCTGAAACGGCACTTACAGAACTTCTGTCTGCGAAAGTATGGATAAACGGGATCCTTCTTTTT
>JBGUVZ010000128.1:0-3178 GCA_045220685.1 Oscillospiraceae bacterium
TATAAAAAGATTACTCCGATGTTGTATGATAATACTTTTAATGTCACTCCTACCATGGAATAGAGTAATCCAAGTATTATAGCCAGACATTTGTTACTTTTCTTTTGTTCATTCGATAAAAGCTTATTTGGATGCTCTATCGGACATTCAGTAATAATAACTGTTATTGAAAAAATAGCTATTAATAGTTCTCCATAAAATGTAATTATTGAAACAGTTAAGTTATAAATTATCAATAATAGTATATATAAAACAGAAAATAAAAAATTACACTTAAAATATGAATCGGCATGATAGGCTCCAGTAAATTGCCTCATAGGAACAAAACAAATCAAGAATAATATGCTTTCTATTAATTGTCCTGAGAGAATGCCAATAGAGATTATAAGAACTATATTTAATAATGAGGAAATAGTGATTTCAATTCCATATTTGTAAGAGTAAAATATCCCGCGTCTTCTCTACCGCTGTCCAATGATGTATAATAAACTACAAGAAACTTGAGGGAGTAAATTGGACATTCAAAAAACTCCAAAAAGCTCCATGTAGTAAATTGGAGTCCGTTGGACATGGGAGGTAGCATTATGCAGAATAAAACAAAAGAAATCGCAACGATCAGACAGGCAGTACGCTTGCAGGAATGGTCGGAACTTATCAAAGCACAGCAGGCAAGCGGCCTGACCATAAAGCAGTGGTGTGAAGAAAACGGCATCAAGCCGAACACTTACTACTGCCGGCTGAAAAAGATCCGTGAACAGTTCGTTGAAGCTCCGGCAATAGTTCCGCTGAACATTCCGCAGCAGCAATGTCAGTCAGAGATCCGCATCGGGAAGAACGATCTTCAGATCTCGCTGCCGTCAGACATTGATACTGAAACCCTCCTTGCTCTGGTGAAAGCCCTATGCTGAACGATATTTCTTCAAATCAGCAGGTCTACCTCGTCACAGGCTACACAGATCTGAGGCGCTCCATAGACGGACTTGCAATGATAATACAGGGACAGCTCCGGCTCGATCCGTTCAGCAGCGCACTCTTCCTGTTCTGCGGCAGACGTCGTGACCGTATCAAAGGTCTTCTTTGGGAAGGAGACGGATTTCTTTTGCTCTACAAGCGGCTCGACAACGGACAGTTCCAGTGGCCCCGCAATGAAATTGAGGCGAAACTGCTGACACCTCAGCAGACAAGATGGCTGCTTGAAGGTTTGAAGATAGATCAGCCGAAGGCGATCAAAGACGGTAAAACAGGGATGATCTATTGAACGGAAAGCAAGGAGAATTTGCCTATTTTCCTTGCTTTTTCGCTTGTTTTATGGTATAATATATGTATAGTTTCAGGAACGGAGGAAGCAGTATGTCTGAGCAGAATGCAGTAAAAAATGATCTGTCAATGGCACAGGAAATTTCTGCGCTCCGATCAAGAGTTGCCATACTTGAAGAAGAACTTGCATTTGCTCAGGATCAGCTTTCATGGCTGAAAAATCAGATATTCGGACGCAAAACTGAACAATCCTCCGTTATCATGGATTCCTTGCAGCTCTCTCTGTTCCCGGAAGAACAGAAGCCTCAGGTACAACCAAAGCCTGAAACAGTCACAGTCCCTGAGCATAAGCGCAGAACAAAGCGTACTCACGATGACTGGATGGAAACACTGGCTATTGAGGAAGTCAAGCATCAGGAAGAGCATCCGGTATGCAAGAACTGCGGTGCTAAGATGAAGGAGATAGGCAAGGAAAAGGCTTATGACGAGCTTGTCTTCACTCCCGCAAATTATCATATCCGCAGACATATCGTATATACCTACAAATGCCCCGAGTGCGGCGAAAAGCCTGAGAATGATACAGATCATTCCGATGAGATCGAGCGCTGCAATATCCGACGTGCTGAGTACCCGAAGCCCATGATACCCGGCAGCTTTTGCTCACCTGAGCTGCTTGCACATATCGTATACGAGAAATATGCAAAGGCGGTTCCGCTGCACCGGCAGGAAAAGGACCTTGCCTCAAAGCATATACCTCTGCTGAAAGCTACAATGTCAAACTGGGTAGGTGCAGCAGCAGAAAAGTGGTGTATGCCGATAGTTCGGGAAATGCACCGGAAGCTGCTTGCCGGAGAGGTCATCCACGCAGACGAGACACGCATACAGGTGCTGCATGAGGAAGGCAGGAAGGCAACTGCCGAGTCGAAGATGTGGGTATACTGCAACGGGAAACTGAATGACCGCAGCATCGTCATTTTCGACTACAAGCCTACCCGGAAAGGCGAAAATGCACAGGCCTTCCTGAAGGGCTTTGACGGATATCTGGTGCGTGACGGATACAGCGGATATCATGTGGTTACCGGTGTAAAGCACTGCGGTTGCATGACTCATGTTCGCCGTTATTTCGTCAATGCACTGCCGAAGGATAAGTCCGTACAGGAAAGATCGGTTGCAGCAGAGGCGGTCAGGTATTTTGAGCGGATATACCATGAAGAAAACCTGCTGTCAGGCATGACGGCTGAGGAAAGATATGAGCAGCGTCTGGTGAAGTTGAAGCCTTTACTCGATGCTTTCTTTGCATGGCTTGAAACGCTTCAGGTCAGCGGAAAGAGTGCTCTTGCCAAGGCAGTAGCTTATGCGCTGAATGAAAAGCCGTATCTATACACGTTTCTGGAAAATGGGAATGTTCCGATAGATAATAACCGTGCCGAGAATGCCATAAGGCCCTTTGCTGTGGGCAGAAAGAACTGGATGCACAGCAATACAGCGAACGGTGCGAAAGCAAGCGCAGCGCTGTATTCAATCGTTGCAACGGCTCAGGCTAACGGGCTGAACACGGAGAAGTATCTGACAGAGCTGTTCTCACAGCTGGCAGGTACAATTCTCCTTCCATTCAATACATGATATTCAGACAGGCTCACCGAGGTGAGCCTGTTTCTTTGATACTATGTATCGGTGGTTTACGCTTACCCATATTTATAATACGCTAATACATCTTCACTTTTATCTATTACATTCGCCTGTAACAAATACTGAAGAAGTTTATTACTTATTGATTTTATCAGTTTCATCACCTTTGGTTTATCTCTTGAGTATAATATACAACATGAAATTCCAATAGTCAAGCAATGTGGCACGAAATCGTTTTTTTAGGCACGAAAAATATTAAAATCATATCTTTGAGAATATTAAGCTGTTTATT
>JBGUVZ010000129.1:0-17469 GCA_045220685.1 Oscillospiraceae bacterium
TCGTGTAACTGTAGGCGGCGAGACAAAGTATGCCTGCGTTGACGGCCCTGACTTCGACGGTCACCTCGTAAACTTTGACGAGCTTATGAGCAGAAACTCAACATACAGGGAACAGGAACATGCCTGTCGTATGATGGCTCAGGCCAAGTGATTCTTTGAGGAGGATATTTAAAATGCCAAATATGTCTTTAAATAAAGTTGTAATGCCTGAACAGGATCCAAAGGTAAGAGCAAGAAACTTCGAGGAAGTTACTCTCGGCTATACTGAGAAAATGGCAGTTGAAGAAGCTGAAAGATGTCTTAACTGCAAGAACAAGCCATGTGTTACGGGATGTCCTGTAGGTGTAAAGATCCCTGAATTTATCGCAAAGGTAAAGGAAAAGGATTTTTACGGTGCATATGAAGTTATCAAGTCAACAAACGGTCTTCCTGCTGTATGCGGACGTGTCTGTCCTCAGGAAAATCAGTGCGAGGGCAAATGTGTAAGAGGCATCAAGGGCGAACCTGTTGGTATCGGCCGTCTCGAAAGATTCGTTGCTGACTACGTTATGAACGGCAAGGCTGCTCCGGTTCAGAAGCCTGCTTCAAACGGCAAAAAGGTAGCAGTAGTAGGTGCAGGCCCTGCAGGTCTTACATGTGCAGGTGACCTCGCAAGATTCGGCTATCAGGTAACTATTTTTGAAGCTTTCCATGTTGCCGGCGGCGTTCTCATGTACGGTATTCCTGAGTTCAGACTTCCTAAGAGTATCGTTCAGAAGGAAGTAAACGCTCTTAAGGATCTCGGCGTTGAAATAATGACAAACATGGTAATCGGTAAGGTTCTCTCTATCGATGACATCATTGAAATGGGCTACGAAGCAGTATTCATCGGTTCAGGTGCAGGTCTTCCTAACTTCATGGGTATCGAAGGCGAGTCACTCATCGGTGTATGCTCAGCAAATGAATATCTTACACGAATCAATCTTATGAAGGGTTATCTCGATGACTACGCAACACCTGTTATCAAGTCAAAGAAGGTTGCAGTCGTAGGCGGCGGTAACGTTGCAATGGACGCAGCAAGAAGTGCAATGAGAATGGGTGCTGAACACGTATACATCGTTTACAGACGTTCCGAGGAAGAACTCCCTGCAAGAAAGGAAGAAGTTCACCACGCAAAGGAAGAGGGCATCGAATTCATGCTCCTCAACAATCCTGTAAAGATCAACGGGGATGAAAACGGCAGAGTTTCATCAGTGCAGTGCATTAAGATGGAACTTGGCGAACCTGATGAAAGCGGCAGAAGAAGACCTAAGGAAGTTCCTGGTTCAGAATTTGACCTCGAAGTAGACACAGTTATCATGTCTATCGGTACTTCGCCTAACCCGCTTATCAGAAGAACAACAAACGGAATTGAAGCAAACAAGAGAGGCTGTCTCATCGTAAATGAAGATATGATGACAACAAGAGACGGTATCTACGCAGGCGGTGACGCTGTAACAGGTGCTGCTACAGTAATCCTCGCAATGGGTGCCGGAAAGACAGCTGCTGCTTCGATCGACAAGTACATCTCTTCAAAGTAATCATTTTACCGGAGGCCAGTAAATAATGAATTTTACACCAGTTATACTTGCTGAAGCAGCTGCTTCAGGATCAACATCATCAGCAATGCTTTCAATGCTCATAACTTTCGTTCCGCTTTTCGCTGTTTTCTATTTTCTTATCATAAGACCTCAGAAAAAGCGCGAGAAGGAAGAAAAGGAAATGCGTGAAAGCATCTCCATAGGCGATGAGATCATCACTATAGGCGGAATAATTGGTCTTGTAGTGCGCCAGACAGATGATACGCTTGTTATTGAAACAGGCGGCGACAGAAGCAAACTTCGTATCCAGAAATCAGCTGTTAAGGAAAACGTAACTGCCAGAGAAAGAATGCAGGCAGCGGCTGTTGAAGAAAAGAAAAACGCCGGTCCTGACAAAACAGAAAAGTCTAAAAAGGAATCATAAAGATTTGCAGACAGATCTGATGAAAAGTGCAGAGTGAAGGACGATACAGCGCCGGGATCTTTGCAGACTTAAGTTAATACAATTATTATGAAAATTGCAGTTATTTCGATAAGAAACAGCTGCAATTTTTTTATAAAAAACTATTGAAAAATAATAGACGGTGTGTTATAATACTGTTTATATAAAAATCATATTTTTATGAAGCACAGACCTGCACGGGGAAAGCATGCAATGGCGCATCTCCGGCGTGATCAGTGTTTTATTATTTTTGGACGGTGGAGGTGTTGCAGTATGAAACATATAAGAACTCTAAGCAAGGCGACTCCGGGGAGCAGTTCTGCAAAATCAGACTGCGGCAAATGCAAGTGCGTCTGTATGCCTGCTTGCAGAATGTCCATAACCGTTACAGTACAGAAAAATAAAGAGAAAAAATAATATATTTACAGAAACCAAAGGGACAATATAATTAAATGTTGTCCCTTTTTGTGATTTGTACAGAGAAATGCTGATTTATTTATGAATCAGCATGGGGCCTGGGGCGAAGCCTCAGTTTTATCAGATTTTTATGACTGGAGGGTAGAAAAGCTTATGATCCACAAATTCAAAGCAGCAGGATACAACATAGTAATCGATGTAAACAGCGGCAGCATTCATGTAATAGACGATCTCACATACGACATGCTTGAGAACATCGAACCTCCATTTGATCCGGTATGCCCGGAAGATGTACTTGAAAAGCTTCAGAAGTTTCATAAAAAAGAAGATATCTGGAGCTGTTACGATGAGGTAGTGGAGCTTTACAATGCCCATGAGCTTTTCACCACGGAAGAGCCTCCGTGTACGAGCTGCGCTCCGGAAGTTCCTGCAGTCAGGGCAGTCTGCCTGAATATTTCACATGACTGCAATCTCAGATGCAGATACTGCTTTGCCGGAAACGGCCTTTTCGGCGGCGAAAGAGGACTTATGAAGTCAGAAACTGCGTTTAAGACTGTTGATTTCCTTATAGAGCATTCCGGCAGCGTGAATGACCTTGAACTTTACTTCTTTGGCGGCGAGCCGTTAATGAATTTCAAAGTTCTTAAGGATACAGTCGAATATGCGCATAAAAAGGAAGCTGAAACAGGCAAGAAGTTCCGCTTCAGCGTTACCACAAATGGTACTTTCCTTACTGAAGAAATGATCGAATATATCAACCGTGAGATAGACAGCGTTGTTCTGTCGGCTGACGGAAGAAAAGACATAAACGACAGACTGCGCTGCAGACCTGACGGCTCCGGAATCTACGATGATATTATGCCGAAATTCCACAGACTTGTGGACGGCCGCGGTGGAAAGAACTACTGCATAAGAGGAACTTTCACAAAGTTCAATACAGACTTTTCAGAAGATGTTTTCAGTCTGGCAGATGAAGGATTCACCAGTATGTCCATCGAGCCGGTAGCTCCGGGATCACCTGACTATTCACTTGCCGGCCTCGACATACCGATGGTTTTCAGGGAATATGACCATCTTACTGAAAGAATGATAGAATCGGAAAAGGCGGGAAAGCATATCGACTTTTTCCCGTTCAGCGTTGACATAAGACATTCCGGCTGCGAGAGAAGCCGTGAAAAGGGCTGCGGCTGCGGATACGAATATGTTGCGGTCACACCGTCCGGCGACATTTATCCGTGTCACCAGTTCATCAGCGGCGGTTCGTTCAGAATGGGAAATGTCCTTGACGGAACCTTCGACACAGAACTGCAGAAAAAGTTCGCTTCGACAGGTGTCTCGACCATAAATGCCTGTCACGACTGCTGGGCCAAGTTCTACTGCGGCGGAGGCTGCAGAGCCAGCGCCCACCTCCTCACCGGCGAGATCGACAAGCCACACAAACTCACATGCCAGCTCATCAAAAAGAGAATAGAATGCGCGATCGCCCTTATTACCGCAAGGGCAGATATAGACGGAATACTTTAAAACCACAGGCGAAGTTCAATTGACTGGACTTCGCCTTGTTTTATTAGTATAAAAAAGTTGATAAATTTGTCTCATATTTTTTTCTCAAATTCATTAGCGGATATTGAAAAAACACGTGAGGTATAGTATAATTGATATTAGCATGATTTTTTTAAGGAAGGAAGTCAGACGATGCCGGAAAACAGACCAGTAAGGACCGTTGTAACACCAGTTGTACGCAAAAAGAAAAAAAGGTCCAATCCATTTAAATTATCACTGATCTTAATGTTTTACGTGGTAAGTATAATAGTTAGTTTTTTGATTTATGCAAATAATTTCGATATATCATCCAAGCCGTCACCAACATACAATGGCGGCGCTCCGAAGCAGGAACCAGTAATAGTTACCGATTCAGAAGGCGCATCAGTAACTGATGCCGACGGAAACATGGTCGTTGAGATGAGCGACATTGAAGAAAGCAAGGAGGCTGAAGGCGTAAACCCTGTACCTGAGTCAGAAGCTCAGCCGGAATCATATCTTGAAAGCTGTATGTTCATCGGTGATTCCATCACAACAGGTCTTTCAGTTTACAAACTCGTTCCGTCAGACAACGTACTTGCCGATGTCGGACTCCGTGTCGACAAGATCAACGAAACTGCTGTCAAGAACACAAGATTTGACGAACCTGTAAAGGTAATGACAGCCCTCGAGGAAGTAAGACCTGAAAACATCTACATCCTCCTCGGAACCAACGGTGTTGCATGGTACAACAACGATTCAATGATCGAACAGTACGGCACATTCGTTGATGATATCAAGACAAAGCTTCCTGATTCAAAGATCTACATCATTTCACTCACACCTGTAGGTACGATGAAGGAAAATATTGATACAGTTGAAAACGGAAAGGTCCTCAATTCAGAGATCGACCAGTTCAACGCAAGACTTCTTGAACTTGCAAATCAGAAAAACGTATATTATGTTGACGTAAACTCAGAACTCAAGGATGCATCAGGAAAGCTTCCTGATGATGTTACAAGGGACGGTATGCATTTCACACTTGATGTTTATAAGAAGTTTGTAAATTACATTCTTACACACACGGCGAAATAAAACCGAAAGGCGGTAAAGATCACGGACAGTAATAATATTATAAAAATTACTGCTGCGGCTTTATTGGTTATTTTTGCTGGAAGCTATATTTCCACAGTAGTCAGTAACAGAACTGATGAATTTACGGAAGATATACCTTCTGAGACAGTTTTAAAGGAAGCTGCATTACCGGAAACCAGTATGATCACTGAAATGAGTGTGCCGTTTACGGCAGTGTCTGAAACCGGTACAGCTGTGTTTACATCGGCGACCAGACCAGTCACGACGGTGCCTGAGGTTTCTGAAACGGAAGAGACCACGGCAGAAGAGACGGAGGTCCCTGAAGAAACTGAAGAAGAGATCACCGAAACAGAGCCAGAAACGGAACAGGAAACTGTTAAGGAAACTGAAGCGGAAAAACCTTCAGGCGGATCTCATTCCGGCGATTATAACTATGGAGCACCTGTCCCAGCGTCAGGTCAGGTAAAAGGCAGCGATTATTATGATACCTGTGCTTTTGTAGGGGATTCGCACACAAACGGCCTGGGGGCATACGGATTTGTTGATAAGAGCAGAGTCTTTGCGAAGGACGGCCTGTCCATAAGCAACATCTCGCAGAGTATAAGTCCGTCAAGCATAGCCTCAGTCTCACCTGAAAATGTCTATATTATGATGGGAACAAACGGTATTGCGTGGCTCAAGCCATCTGACATGATTGCTACCTATGAAGAATATGTCGGCACTATAGTTTCACAGATACCGGGAGTGAATATCTATATTCTCTCAATTCCGCCGGTTTCGTACGAACGTTCGACCACGACAGATGCGAAAAAGAATATCAGTATGGACAAGATTCGCGAATACAATTCCGGACTTCAGGATATGGCAGCGAGAAATGAATGGTATTTTGTTGATACATTCTCCGAGATATGCGGCCCGAGCGGCTACCTCGAAGGCTCGACTGACGGTATCCATATGCCGGTAGATACCTACAGGAAGTTTACAGACTATATATTGAGTCATACAGTAGAATAAGGGGGAAGAGCAATGAAAAGATTTACATCAGCTGTTTTAGCCTGCATTACTGCAGGAATGCTTTTATGCTCATGTTCCGGCGGCGAATCCAACGCTGCGGCGGCAGATCTTCTTAAGGCTGCGCTTGATAACGGAACAGGATTTGACGAAATGGTGAGCGTAGAAGGTTCTGATATAAAATACACATACGACATCGACGAGAGCTGGTACGAGGACTTTGCGGCATCAGTTGCCGGCAACATGGCGTATGCCGAGGAAGTTGTTTTCGTAAAAGCATCTTCAGATGAAAACGTAGAAAAGATACAGAAGGCTCTTGAAAAGAGACTGGAGAGCAGAAAAGAAACTCTTAAGAGCTATGCACCGGCTGAGTACGACAAGCTCAACAAGAGCAAGGTCGAAACAAAAGGCCGCTACGTATACCTCGTTGTATGCGAGGATTCAAAGAAAGCTGCAGGGGCAGCGGAAAAAGCGTTTTAATAAAGCCCTGCAAATAACGTAAAACCGAATATTTCACCAATACCAGACACGCTTTTAAAGGTGTTTGGTATTGTTTTTCATTGTAAAGGAGCGTGTGGATAAATGATCACGAAGATCATAAAAAGAGACGGACGAAAGGTCACATTCAATATCGACAAGATGGCTAACGCTATATTCAAAGCTGCACAGTCCGTGGGAGGATCAGACTATCAGGAATCCATGGATATAGCCTGCAGGATCACTGAGTCGATGGATGAAAACTTCAGAGGCACGATCCCTACTGTTGAACAGGTGCAGGACATAGTAGAAAAAACTCTTATCGAAGAGGGGCACGCAAAGACTGCAAAGGCATATATTCTCTACCGCTACGAAAGAACACGTGCCAGAGAAATGAAGTCAAGCCTTATGAAGGTGTTCAAGGATCTTACCTTCAAGTCTGCCAAGGACAGCGACATCAAACGTGAAAACGCAAATATCGACGGCGACACAGCAATGGGTACGATGCTCAAGTACGGTTCAGTAAGTGCCAAGGAATTCTATGAGATGTACGTTCTCGAACGTGAACATGCCAAGGCTCACGAAAAGGGATATATCCATATCCACGACCTTGACTTCCTTACACTTACAACTACCTGCTGCCAGATAGACCTTATAAAGCTTTTTAAGAACGGCTTTTCAACCGGTCACGGATTCTTAAGGGAACCGAACGATATTGCCAGCTATTCAGCTCTTGCCTGCATCGCCATCCAGTCGAACCAGAACGACCAGCACGGCGGACAGAGCGTGCCGAACTTCGACTATGCGATGGCTGTGGGCGTAAGAAAAACATACAAGAACCGTTACGTTCAGAACGTTGCAAGATGCCTTGAACTTTTCGGCATTTCAGACAATGCACTCGAAACTGCAAAGAAGATCGCTAATGAGATAAAGGAGGACACAGGTCTTGTTCCTGTGCTTTCAGGAGATAACGGATATCAGAAGGCTGAATTTGAAAAGCTCACGATACTTACCGACGCTGAAAATGCAAGAAAGATCCAGGAGTTCTCATCTTCAGCAGCTTTCAGAGAGACCAACAGAGCAACTTATCAGGCGATGGAGGCTCTTATCCATAACCTCAACACCATGAACAGCCGTGCAGGTGCCCAGACTCCGTTCAGTTCGATAAACTACGGTACTGACACATCTCCGGAAGGAAGAATGGTAATAAAGAATATACTCCTTGCAAATGAAGCAGGTCTTGGTAACGGCGAAACACCGATCTTTCCGATACACATCTTCAAGATCAAGGAAGGCATAAACTACAACAAGGAAGATCCGAATTACGATCTTTTCAAGCTCGCATGCCGCGTATCAGCAAAGCGTCTGTTCCCGAACTTCTCGTTCATCGACGCTCCGTTCAATCTTCCTTACTATCATGAAGGCGACTACAACACTGAGGTCGCATACATGGGCTGCCGTACACGAGTAATCGGAAACGTGTACGACAAGTCAAGAGAGATCGTTACAGGACGTGGTAACTTAAGTTTCACTTCAATAAATCTTCCGAGACTTGCTATTAAGTCGAAGGGGGATCTTAACAAGTTCTACGAGCTTCTCGACAAGTACATGGATCTCTGCATCGACCAGCTTATGGCCCGCTACAAGATTCAGGCTCAGAAGACAGTAAAGAACTTTCCGTTCCTTATGGGACAGGGCGTGTGGATCGATTCTGACAAGCTCAGAGAAAACGACACAGTAGGCGAAGTGCTCAAGCACGGAACAATGTCAGTGGGCTTTATCGGGCTTGCTGAAACTCTTGTGGCTCTTACAGGAAAGCATCACGGTGAAGACGAGAATTCAAGAAAACTTGGCCTTGAGATAATAACAAGAATGCGCAAGAGACTCGATGAGGAATGCGAAAAGACAGGACTCAACTTCTCGCTTCTTGCCACACCGGCTGAAGGACTTTCAGGCCGTTTCGTAAAGATGGACGCAAAGAAATACGGCGTTATCAAGGGTGTTACCGACAGGGAATACTACACGAACTCATTCCATGTACCGGTTTACTACCACATCAGCGCCTTTGACAAGATAAGGATCGAAGCTCCGTATCACGCGCTGACAAACGCAGGTCATATAAGCTACGTCGAACTCGACGGCGACCCGCTTCAGAATCTTTCTGCCTTTGAAAAGGTTGTAAGATGCATGAAGGAATCAGGTATCGGTTACGGATCAATAAATCATCCGGTAGACCGTGATCCTGTATGCGGATACACCGGTATAATCGGCGATACATGCCCGAAGTGCGGACGTACAGAAGCCGAGCATATGCGCAACTTTGAACGTATAAGAAGAATCACCGGCTACCTTGTGGGAACGGTTGACCGTTTCAATAACGCAAAGCAGGCCGAAGTACGCGACAGAGTAAAGCACAGCGTTGAAGAAAATGAATGATAATGAATTAAGATATGCCGGTACCGCCAATGACTCGATAGTTGACGGTCCGGGACTGAGGTACTGTATATTCACCCAGGGCTGTTCGCACAAATGTCCGGGCTGTCACAATCCGCAGACCCACGATTTTGAAGGCGGAAAGACCGCAGATTTATCATTTTTCATCGAAAAGATAAGGAAGAATCCGCTGCTTGACGGAGTGACCTTCAGCGGAGGGGAACCATTCTGTCAGGCAAAGGCTCTTGCGGCGCTTGCACTTGAACTGAAAGATACGGACCTTAACATAGTAACCTATACAGGATACACCTATGAGTATCTCATAGAAAACGCGGATGAAAACAACGGATACATGGAACTTCTTGAATGCACGGACATACTTATAGACGGCCCGTTCATACAGAAACTCAGAAGCATCGAACTTAAGTTCCGCGGCAGCAGCAACCAGCGTATCATCGACTGCAGGAAGAGCCTTGAAACAGGCACGGTGGTCGAGATTGATCCTGATACGCTTTAGTAAGAACAATACCGGTAACGGTCAGTCATAGAAGGGAGCAAAAATTTTGAAAATATTTCTGAAACTGAAAAAATGCACGGCACTTATACTTGCTCTTTTCCTTACGATTCCGCTCGTGTCCTGCGGGGACAATGACGATGATGACGGGTCCGGCTATTCCTTCAGATACACACTTTACGGAAATCCGAAGAACCTTGATCCTCAGCTTGCCGAGGACCGTTCTTCTCTTATGATAATCCAGAACATGTTCATGGGTCTTGTTATGTTCGGACAGAACGGAAAGCTTGAATACGGCGTTGCCAAGTCCTGTGAGGTTTCCGAGGACGGACTCCGCTACAGCTTCATACTCCGTGACGACTGCTACTGGAGAAGCGAGGCAGGCCCTGAAGGCGTTGTAACAGCCCATGATTTTGTTTACGCTTTCAAGAGAATATTTGATCCGGTAATGCAGTCGCCGTACAGGGAAAAGTTCAGTTTCCTTCAGAACGCCCGTGCCATAATTGACGGAAACATGGATTACAGTGAACTGGGAGTTTATGCGGTAAACAACACGGAACTTGTTTTCTATCTTGACAGACCGAATTCCGAGTTTCTCTATCTCCTGACCACGGCTCCGGCAATGCCGTGCAACAAGCGCTTCTTCGAAGGAACAAAGGCACGCTACGGACTTGATGAGGAGTCAGTTATCTCGAACGGAGCATTCTACATGACTCAGTGGTCATACGATCCTTACGGCAGCGACAATCTCATCTACATGAAGCGCAACTACGAAAATTCCAACGGAGACAGAGTTTTCCCGTATATGCTGACTTTCTTTATTGACCGCGACAGCAATGCACCGGCTGAAAACTATGATGCATCTGCTACCGATCTTTACGTTTCAAGAGCAGCACAGAAAAAATCCTTCGTGACTGCAACTGACGTAAAAAGCTATGAAACTTCATCACTGGGAATAATCTTCAATCCTGATGTTCAGATAAACGGTGAGATCAAAAAGGCTCTTTCACTTACCGTGGACAGAAAAGCGATCGAGAAGATATGTCCTGATGATCTCAAGGTTGCCTACGGTATAGTTCCGGGCAGCATGTACGTTGCTGATTCAGTCTACAGAGAACAGTATCCGGCCATCTCGTTTGATTTTTACAAAAACGAAATAACAGACGAGACAAAGGAAATGGCGAAGGATTTCTTCGATACCTATCCGGGTGAGGCGGAAATACTTGTCCGTAACACTTCAGACGCCGGAGTTGTAAGCAAGATAATCGGTGACTGGCAGGATAAGCTCGGTGTCTACATAGAACTTAAATACGCAGACGATGACGAGTACTACACCCGCATGGAAAACGATGATTATTTCATGGCCTTTGCGGAGATAGATACATCGGACAAATCAGTCTACTACTACCTCAAAAACGTTGTGGACACACTTTACGGCCCTGACGAAAGAACAGATCTAAAAAACGGACTTGACGAAGCACTGACATACTCTTCATTTAACGACCGCTGCGACGTATTCAGCAGAACCGAAAACGAGATAATGCTCTCAGGCGACTACATTCCGCTTTTTTACAGAAAGCTCTTTCTTACATACAGAAAAAATGCAAAGGATCTGAACTTCAATCCGTTCTCGGAACAGATCAATTTCAGAAAAGCAAAATATTATAAATAATCGTCCGTTTTACTTGTATTTGATTTTGCGTTATGATATAATTATAGTGCATGCATAGCAGCTTTTATGTATGCACTATAATTTTATCCGGTTATCCGGATGATCATATTTATTACAGAGGTGAGGACATGGCATCTGGGAAGAAACACCAGAAACTAAGCACCAAATTTGCTTTGACCTGTGTGTTGCCGGCTTCGCTGCTGCTTGTTGCAGTATGCATTGTAAGCCTGATGCTCACAAGCAAAAATCTTCTGCACTCTATAAAAAAATCTATGGAAAGCCAGGGTAATTCCAGAATAACTACCCTGACTGAAACGCTTACTGAATCAGTAAATCATGCGGGATTCCCGTCGAGGGTCTCAGATGTTCAGCGACTTCTGAGAAACGAAAAAGATAATGAGATCGAAGACATACTTTTTCAGATAACCACACGGTCATCATGTTTTGAAAGCGTTTCACTTTATGATTTCACTGACAATACAGTTTATTCAGCCACTTCGAAGAGTACATTCAGTCATCCTCCGGTATGGTATGACGAGGAGAAGTTCACGAAGACTGACGGCTATTATATAACCCAGAATATTATGCACAATGCAGATCTTACGCTGATTTACTACGTTTATCCGTTCAAGTCTGCAAAGTCAGAAGTGAATGACCGCTGTTTCGTGGCTGCTGTAAGAAATGAGCTTGTTATAAGACAGCTCAGACTTGCAAACGAAATAACGGACAGCAAGTGGATGATAATTTCCGGCGACGGACATATTATTTATCATTCTTCTAAGAATAACCCTGAGATTTTCTCAGCTATCGAGGAAAAGATAAGAACAGAGGGTTCAGAACCATATGCTGTTCATAAATTCAACGGAACGCTCGTGCTTATTATAGACAGAAATATTCCTAAGGTCGATAACATGAGGATACTCTATGTGGTGCCGGTTGAAAGAGCACTCAGGGATTCCAACGGAAGCCTTGTGATCATGGTCGTTCTTACTGTGGTCAGCATAAGTATACTTGTGTTCTTTATCGGACTTATGACCAGGAAGATGGTCGCTGAGATAAATGCTATCAGGAAAAGTCTGGGCGGTATTCAGGAAAAGAAGTTCGTGGGTGTCATCAAAAACGAGACACAGGATGAGATGGGTGATCTTGTTGATGATTTCAACAAGGTAATCAATCTTCTCACTTATCAGGCCGAACACGACGAGAACACCGGTTTTTACAATTCAAGAGCATTTGCCAAGAAAGCGCGGAAAATCGTTACTGAAGATTCAGGCAGCGGCCGCTATGCAGTTATTCGTTCCGATATTGATAACTTCAGCTTTATAAACGATATTTTTGACTGGTCTGTAGGAAACAGTATTCTTCTTAAAATATCGAAAATAATAAAGGACGTCTTTAAGGACGCTCCGCTTCACGGATATCTGGGAAATGACATTTTTGTTGTGCTGTACAGATATGACGATGAAGATACTATGTACACCAATATTAAAATGGCTGCTGACAGGATCAGAAAGTGCGACGAAAGAATACAGCTCGTGCCGCATTTCGGTATCATGGATGATATTCGTCCGGATACGGAAATCAGCGTTGCCTGTGACTGTGCCGGCGTTGCACTGAAGACCATAAAGGGCAATATGCTCCGTGAGTTCATTACTTACGATGAAGCTTTCAAGGAAAAGCACAGCATGCAGAAATACGTTGAAAGCAGTAAGCAGGCTGCTCTTGACAACGGCGATTTCTTCATTCAGCTCCAGCCTAAGTGTGACATAGAAACAGGACATGTCATCGGAGCGGAAGCTCTTGTAAGATGGAAAAGAAGTGACACAGGAGAGATAATCCCTCCTGCGAAGTTTGTACCGATCTTTGAAAAGAACGGCTTCATAATCACCCTTGACCGTTATGTCTGGGAAGAAACCTGCAAGGTGATCAGACGCTGGCAGGAGATGGGGTATCGCGAGATTCCAGTTTCGGTGAACGTTTCACGAGTACACATAAACAATCCTAACTTTGTTAAAGACCTTTACGCTCTTGTAAAGAGTTACGGTATAAAGCCGGAACTTCTTGAGATAGAGATAACAGAAAGTGCGCTCCTTGAAAAGGGCGATGAAGAACTTGAAAATGTAATGAATGAACTCAAAAACCGTGGATTCAGACTTCTTATGGACGATTTCGCGTCGGGTTATTCATCACTCATTTCACTGCAGAAACTTCCGTTTGACGTGATCAAAATCGACAAGGCACTTATTGACAATGTCGATGAACAGCAGAATAAGAAGTTCGTTGCCGGCGCAGTTTCCTTCCTCTTTGACCTTGGCAAGGAAATAGTAGTTGAAGGTGTTGAAAACGACAGACAGCGCGAGATCCTTATGGAAGCAGGATGCAGGATCATCCAGGGTTTCTGTTTCTCAAAACCGCTTGACATTGAAGAATTTGAAAGCATTGCTTTTCGCGATGATACAGCAAATGCTGAATCGTTATGATAACAAATCAGATCCGGTACTTAAAAAGTACCGGATTTTTTGCTTATTATGTGTGGAAATCATACTGAAAATATGATATAATATATAGTGAATTTTTGTATTAAGGAAACGCTGATTTATTCATAAGTCAGCGTGGGGCACGGGGCGAAGCCCCGTAATCTCCCCACTCCGGCAATCCGGCGAAGCCGGATTGCCGACTTGATCAGTGTTTCTTTTACTTTTATTAAAAGGATGGTGTACATGGGACTGAACATAGATCGCGAGATAATAGCTGACGGTGTCGGATTTACTGAGATCATCGATCCGAAACTCAGAACAAGCGTGCTTAAGATAAAATTTGTGACGGAACTTTCTGAAAAGACAGCACAGCTCAATTCGATAGTTTCACTGCTTGTTCCTTCATCAAACAGCCGTATAAAGACATATTCTGAAATGTCGGACAGACTGGATGCCCTTTACGGATCTTCGCTTTACAGCGATACTAACAAGAATGGCGACTGTCAGACTGTAACCATATCGGCTGACTGCATCAACAACCGTTTTGCATTCGATAAGGAAGATATTCTCGGGGAACTCCTTGATATAATAAATGACTGTATTTTTTCGCCGAATACTGACGGTGAAGGTTTTGATAAAACAGAGTTTGAACTGAAAAGAAGAGAACTTATCGAAAGTATATGCTCTGATATAAACAACAAAAGATGGTATGCAATGCTCAGAGCACAGAAAACCATTTTTAAGGGCGAGCCGGGTGAAAACTCAGTATACGGCCAGGTTGAGACTGCTGAAAAGATAACTCCGAGCGAAGCTTATGAAGCATATCTGTGGCTCTTAAAAACTGCAGTTATCGAGATCTATTTTGTTTCACCGGCGGAAGATCATTCTGCTAAGGAACGTTTCAGAAAGATGTTTGACGGCATGGAACGTGATGTTCAAAAAGTTCGTTTCCGTGCTCCGAGTCCGCTTAAGGATGAGGTTTGCCGTGTAACAGAAAAGGTAAAGATGAAGCAGACCAAGGTCGTAATGGCGTTCAAGTCCCTGACTGAAAAGCGAGAAGCAGCCTCAGTTATGGCACGACTTCTCGGCGGCACACCGTTTTCAAAGCTGTTTACAAACGTCAGGGAGAAAATGAGCCTTTGCTATTACTGTGCGGCTTCATTTGTTTATAGTAAGGGAACTCTTTTCGTTGAAAGCGGAGTTGAAACTGAAAACGCTGAAAAACTTGTGGCTGAAGTTCAGAATCAGCTTGACGGCATAAAGAACGGTAATTTTACTGATGAAGAATTTGAAAATACAAGACGTTATCTTATTAATCTGGTAAACGGCGTTGAAGATTCACCGGGATCACTTATTTCGTGGTATTTTGGAGGGCGCTGCTGCGACGATGACATTTCTCCTGAGGAGCATATACATCGTCTTGAAAAACTTACCCGTGAAGATATTATCGATGCTGCACGTTCATTCAGTCTCGATACGGTATATGTAATGGAGGCTGACGGAGAAGACGACGGCGCAGAGGAGGATGACGATGAATAAAGAGATCATCACAAGCAGCATAACCGGCGATTCATATACAAGAATAAAGCATAAGAGCGGCCTTGAGATCCTTGTCTGGGAGATGCCCGGATACTCATCTGCCGAGGCTCTTTTCGGAACAAAATACGGTTCAATAAACACTCGTTTCAGAACACAGGGCGACAGCGACTACACAGCAGTTCCGGAAGGTATAGCACATTTTCTCGAGCACAAGCTTTTTGAAAATGAGGAGTGCGACGCTTTTGCACAGTACGCAAAAACAGGCGCATCTGCCAATGCCTATACTTCCTTTGACAAGACCTGCTATCTTTTCAGCTGCACACAGAATTTCAATGAATCCCTGAAGATACTCTTAAGTTTCGTTCAGGAGCCGTACTTTACCGAGGAAACAGTTCAGAAGGAACAGGGCATAATTGCACAGGAGATCAGAATGTGCAATGACAATCCGGGCAACCGCTGCTTTTACAACATGCTTAAGTGTCTGTATCACGAGCATCCGGTAAAAATCGACATTGCCGGTACGGTGGAAAGCATAAAGGAAATCAATGCGGATCTTCTCTACAAGTGCTACAACACTTTCTACAACCTCAACAATATGGTGCTCGTGGCAGCCGGTAACGTGAAGACTGACGAGATACTTGCCATCGCAGATGAAAAGCTTCGCATGTGCGAGGACATAAAGCTTGAAACAGTATTCCCGGAAGAACCGGAAACAATAGTAAAGAAGGAAATGACTGAAAAAATGTCAGTCGGAATCCCGATATTCAATATAGGCTTCAAATCTGCACCGGGCAGCGGATACGAGATAATGAAGGCGGAACTCGAAACATTTGCAGCTCTGAATGTCATCTCAAATCCTGCATCGGAATTCTACAGAAAGATGATGGCCGACGGCCTTATCAATTCATCGTTCTCAAACGAAGTCTTCTCCGGCGACGGCTACTTTGCAGCAATATCCGGAGGCGAATCCAAAGACCCGCACGAAGTATTCGACCGCCTCATGACTGAGATCGAACGCGTGAAAAAGGAAGGCATAGACCGTAATCTTTTCGAAAGCATAAGAAAATACACCTACGGCCAGGCCATCAGGGAATTAGAAAACCCTGAACAAGCCGCCTCCCTCTTAATAAACAGCTACTTCGCCAACACCACCGCCTTTGACGGCATAAAAGCCATCTCCGAAATGACCTACGAAGACGTAATGCAAACCATAAAAACCCGCCTAAACCCACAAAACGCAGTCCTCTCAATAATCGAACCATAACCCAACGGTTCGCGAAGGCAGCGAAGGGTCTAAGGGGCGACCGCAAAGCCCCTTTTGCGAAGGGTTCAAGGGGCGACCGCAAAGCCCCTTTGCGAAGGGTTCAAGGGGCGATCGCAAAGCCCCTTTGCGAAGGGTTTTTAAGGGGCGATCGCAAAGCCCCTTAATAATGGAGTCCCCTAACCCAAATAATAGAGCAGTAACAAATAAAATTCATAAAATAAAAAAGGAAGAAGAAAAACCATGGATATGACATCACTAAATCTATCCCCGGACCAACTGTCCTTCCCCGGCCTTGGCATCAACGCCATCACCGTAAGCAGCACCGCCTTCACCATCTTCGGCATAAACATCGCCTGGTACGGCATAATAATCGCCTGCGGAATGATGCTCGCAATAGTCTTCGGCCTCTCACAGGTGAAAAAATACGGCATCAGCCCGGACCGTGCAACCGACGTCATCCTAGCCGGAATAATCGGCGGAATAATCGGCGCCAGAGCCTACTACGTCCTCATGAACCTCGATTATTATTCACAGGACTGGAAGTCAATCTTCATGACGAGAAACGGTGGTCTTGCCATCTACGGCGGAATAATCGGCGCACTGCTTGCAGGCCTTATCACCTGCAGGATAAGAAAAGTCAAAGTCCTTCCGATGTTCGACGTCGCATCAATGGGCTTTTTCATCGGACAGTCAATAGGCAGATGGGGCAACTTCTTCAACCACGAAGCCTTCGGCAAAAACACCGATCTCCCGTGGGGCATGACCAGCGGAAGAATCCAGTCCTGGATAACAGAAAACGCAGGAACCTCAAAAATACTCGAAGGCCTTACAGCTGAAAGAGCAGTCCACCCGTGCTTCCTCTACGAATCCATCTGGTGCCTGCTCGGCTTCATAATCCTTTTCCTTGTTTCAAGAAAAAGAAAATTCGACGGCCAGCTCTTCCTCCTCTACATCTTCTGGTACGGCCTAGGCAGAACCTTCATAGAAGGCCTCAGAACCGACAGCCTCATGCTGGGTAACCTCAGAATCTCACAGGTTCTCGCATGTC
>JBGUVZ010000130.1:0-2866 GCA_045220685.1 Oscillospiraceae bacterium
GGCTTTTGATGCAGGAATCTAGTCCTTATCCGGCTGGTTTTTGCTTGCAGCAATCTGTTCTTCAGTTGCTTCTCTAAGTCCGCTGAAGCCGGATTTTATAGCTTCCGGATCACGTTCAACCTTACTGTAATCTGTTCCGTCATTCGGTACAGCTGTTGGTACCGGTGTTGGAGTCGGTGACGGCTGTGCATCTACTTCACCAGTAACATCGGATGTTGGAGGAACTTCATAATCATCCGGCCTTGTCGGTCTGTCAATTCCCTTATGTGAAAAACCTCTTCTTACACCGATCATATTGACTGAACCTTCCGGAACTTTCTTCGCACAGTACGCTCCGAAATTAGCCAGATCACTGATATTAAGAGCGGCATCCATATTTGTATCAGCGCACATTTTCTGGCTGTCTTCCAGTTCGACATCTCCTAAAAGCCAGAGTGAGCAAAGTGTTAAGTCTGTCACATCTATTACTTCAGAACCATCGATATCTCCTATAAGGATCATCGTTCCCTCAGGCATATTCTTAATGATCTGATCAAGTGTTTCGGATTTTGCGCTGACTACTGCAGATGTCATAAATGATGCGCAGGCGATAATGCTACACATTGCTGCTATTACTTTTTTCATAAGACTCATCCTTTCTAAAATTATTATCCTGATATTCGAAAGTGCTGAACAAATCAGCATTTTCCTAATCAAGTCCGGTTATTCCTAAAGTTTTAAAAATTCGCTCTTTCTCTTCATCAGAAAGGCTGTCATTCAAGAACACATAATATTGGCCTTCGGTCACACCGCACTTCAGCAGAAAAATTTCATCACTGCTGAAGTCTTTCACAGTATTTGCAACTGCCCTGCATCCTGATCCGGTTGATAAATCTTCAATAAAAAACGGAAGCACAGTATTTTCTTCTGTCTGATCTTCTGAAAAAATATAAACGCCTCGTTTACTGTATGTTTTTTCAGATAAAACAGCATGATCATAACTGTTATTTTCTCTGTTGACCGGCAAAAGTGCCGGAGGGTCCGGAGATGGAACCGGTCTTTCAACAGAACCGCCCATCGGTGTCGGGCTTTCTGGCATGGTTACTGCCGTTTCCGGCATCGGAGTCGGCAGTGGTGTTGGTTTTAACGACGGATCAGGTGACGGCACTGGTCGTGGCGGCAGTGTCTGGCTTTCTTCCGGATGCGTTGCTTCTGTAACTATTTTTTCTGTAGCAGGTGCTTCGGTAATGACATGCTGTTCTGTTACCGGATCAGCTTCTGTGTGTACATTTTCGGCAGAAGGTGACGGTGACGGAGGTGCTGCTGTTTTCGAAGGTGATTCTGTCTGTGCAGCTTCTGTCACTTCATTGGTAACCGAATCAGAAGTATCTGAAGACTTTGAGGTTTCCGGAATGGACGGTTCTGTAAAAGGTGCTGTTCCGATACCGGCAGATACATATGAAACAGCATCTGTATCTGATGTTCCGGCTGTCGAAGCTTCGGTCGCTGCCACCGTCTGCACGCTGTTATCCACTTCAAAATCATGCGGATCAGTGGTGTATCCCGGCAGATTATTTACAACTGCGATGGCAGCTGCCGATGCCGCGAAAGCGGAAACTATCAGTACGATATGTCCTTTTCCTTCTTTTTTATACTCCGCCGCCTCTTCGATAAGATCATCATCGACCATCGAAACAGCATCAATAAGATCATCTCCGTTCATACCTTAACACCTCTTTTCGTCAGATACTCCTTAAGCTGTTTCCGCATTCTTGACAGGATCTTTCTGATATTGTCTTCGCTTAGTCCTGTAATGTCGGATATCTGTTCAAAGGAATCAAAGAAGAAATAACGTCTTAGAAAAACAACTCTTTTTTCCTTGCTGTGTTTTCTGAGGAAATCACTTATAAGCCCTGCAAGCTCCTTAAGATCAGATGTGTCTTCCACATCAAAGGTACTGACCGCACTTTCGGATATCTCATCGATCGGAACCTGAGCACTTTTCTTTCGCTTATCCGCCGTATAGTAGCGGAAGCGTTTAAGTGCGATGTTCTTTGTGATCTTTGCGAGAAATGCCGAAAGGTGAGACGGCCTTTCGGGAGGCATGCTGTTCCACGCTGCAAGATACGTATCATTAAGACATTCTTCTGAATCGGAAATATCGTTTAGGATATTCCTTGCGATATACATACAGTGTTCCCTGTATTTTTTATCGGTTTCCGTAATGGCAGATTCAGAACGGAGCCAGTAGAGCTCGATTATCTTTTCATCTTCCATGTCCTGCAGTTTCACCTCTCTGTTATTCCGGATATAAAGAGAAATGCCCCAAAGCCTGTTCTGATTTTCAGAATCTTCAAAGCCTTTAAATGTCCCTTCATATACTAAGTACCCTTCCGCATTTCGTTTGTGACACTATTTTTTAAGTTTGTAGAAAGTTATAAAGCAAGCATTGCCAGTTTGTTTTATTTTCACAAAAGGTACCGAACGTCAGTTTCAAATGATGCCCGATACCTTTTATTTTAAAGTGTTTATGCGTTTTCAGTAATTGTTATCTTAAATTATACTATATTCTCACGTTTATGACAACAGCAAACGGGAGCACCGGATCATATCGCCGGTACTCCCTTTTACTTTATTTATTCAGAGTAATTGAATGATAATTTCGTTATGATCTTTTAGTAAACTGTATTGAACTTTATCTCTGTAGCCTCTGTTACATCAGCGTCTCTGCTCACTTCGATAAATATTATCCAGTCTGCTAATTCCTCAGTAGGTGACATGCTCTGACCAAGAAGATTCTGATAAATAGTCACTTCTTTGTTAGTTACCTTTTCGACCTTATATCTTGTTGATGTCGGTCCGCCAACGCCGGGATAAGCAACATACA
>JBGUVZ010000131.1:0-3112 GCA_045220685.1 Oscillospiraceae bacterium
AGCTTCGCGCGTCAGAGTTTTATTCAGTACAAGCCCTGTAAATTCCGCAAACTTCTCAGGTGAAAGACTGATTTCTTCCGGATCTGCGCCTGTTTCATTGATAAACGAAAGGAGCCCGCCGGTAAACCAGAACCTTACCTCCCCCGGTGCATTGCAAAGCTTTACAGTGACTTCAAACAGATCCGCAAGATTTCTGTATTCGGTGATAACTCTGGCATCATCAGCGGAAAGGGACATATTACGCATAAGACGTTCCGCCCTTTCGTCAGCAAATTCAGGCATAGATGCCACGCAGCGTCTTATCTCCTCACCGGTTATATGGAAAGCCGGAAGATCCGGTTCAGGGAAATAGCGGTAGTCCTTGGCCTCCTCCTTGGAACGCATGGAAAAGGAATATCCGGCAGCGTTGTCCCAGCGGAGCGTTTCCTGCAGTATCGTTCCGCCGTTTTCAAGGATCTTTATCTGTCTTGCAGATTCATAGGCTATTGCCCTTTCTATCGCGCGGAAAGAATTGATGTTTTTCATCTCGGTACGGGTTCCGAGCTCCTTACATCCTTCAGGGCGCACTGAAAGATTGACGTCGGCACGCATCGAGCCTTCCTCCATCCTGCAGTCGGATATTCCGAGATACTTAAACACTGATCTCAGGCGATACAGAAAGGCATTCACTTCCTCAGCGTTACGGAAATCCGGCTCCGTTACTATCTCGACAAGAGGGACACCGCATCTGTTGTAGTCGAGAAATGCCGTTTTACCGTCAGGACTGTGGATTATCTTGCCTGCATCCTCTTCCATGTGCATCTCATGAATGCGTATGATCTTCGAATTTCCGTCTGCTGTCTTTATCTCCGTATGTCCGTTTACGGCAACGGGCGCATAAAGCTGTGAAATCTGGTAGGCTTTCGGCAGATCGGGATAAAAATAATTCTTGCGGTCGAAACGGAAATCACGGGTTATCCCGCAGTTAAGCGCAATGCCTGCCTTTACAGCGCATTCAAGCACTTTCCTGTTGAACACAGGCAGAGTACCCGGCATACCGGTACATACCGGACAGCAGTGCGTGTTCGGCTCACCGCCGAATTTAGTCGTACATGAGCAGAAAAGCTTGCTCTTGGTCGCAAGCTCGACATGGACTTCAAGACCGATAACAGTTTCAAATTTCATGTTTTCACCCCCATAGCATTTTCCTGAGAGCACTTCTCAGCCGTACCGTTACTCTTACCCGTGCTTTCTTTCTGATTCTTTAACTCAGCTGTTTGCTTATGATAGTCTGTACGCATCTGATATGCGTGTACAGCATTAAGAACAAGTCCGTCATCTGCCGCGCGTCCGGTAAACTGTGCTCCGACAGGCATACCGTTTCTGTCCGTGCCGCACGGGAATGAAACTGACGGAAGTCCGGCAAGATTTGCAAATACCGTATAGACGTCAGAATAGTAAACCGAAACAGGATCGGCGGTACTTCTTCCTGATAAAGGAGCCGTTTCCGGTGCCGTCGGCGTAAGCAGAAGATCAGTATCTGAAAAGATCTTCCTAAGTTCAGCCTTTATAACTTCACGCCACCTCATAGCCTTCAGATAGTACTCGTCATAATATCCGCCGGAAAGGATCGTTGTTCCGAGCAGGATACGCTTTTTAACTTCTTCGCCGAATCCTTCGCTTCGTGATGAGCAGTAAAGGTCATTCAGCTCTTCATAATCTTCGGCACGGAAGCCGTATTTTACTCCGTCGAATCTGGCAAGATTGGAACTTGCTTCAGCCATGGCAATGGTGTAGTAGGCAGAAAAAGCTTCTTCAAAAAACGGAAAGCTTACTTCCTTTATAACAGCTCCCGCCTTTTCAAATTCTTTGAGGACTTCTGATACTTTTGCGGCAACTTCGGAATTCACTCTTTCTGAAGCTAAGCTTTCCTTTAAAACACCTATGCGCAGACCTTTTACATCACCTGTAAGCGATGAAAGAAGAGAACCTGAAAACATATCATGTGACGTGCTGTCGCGTTCATCCCTGCCGCATATTGCATCAGTAATCGCTGCGCAGTCGGCCGCATCACGGCATACCGGACCGATCTGGTCAAGGGATGAGGCGTAGGCTATAAGTCCGTAACGTGATACTGCGCCGTAGGTTGGTTTGAATCCTGTGACACCGCAGTACCCGGCAGGCTGTCTTACGGATCCGCCTGTATCGGAACCGAGTGTCCCCGGTACTGTTCCGGAAGCGACTGCAGCAGCACATCCGCCGGATGAACCGCCCGGTGTTCTGCCGGTATCATGAGGATTGCGCACAGGGCCGAAATACGAAGTTTCCGAGGTACTGCCCATTGCAAACTCATCCATGTTGAGCTTTCCGATGATCACGGCACCGGCGCTTTCAAGTCTTTCCACGGCTGCGGCACTGTAAAAAGGCACGAAGTTTTCAAGCATTTTTGAAGCACAGGTGGTACGTATTTTTTCAGTGCAGATATTGTCCTTTACTGCCACCGGCACACCTGCTAAAGGCGAAGAAAGAGTTCCGTCCGTGATCTGCTTCTGTACTTCTGCCGCTCTGACAAGCGCTTTTTCACGGCAGATGGTTATAAATGAATTAAGTTCTGGGTTTAAGGCTTCAGCTATATCAAGAGCAGAAGAAACTGCCTCCGTTACGGATATCTTTCCCGAACGGATAAGCTCTCCCGTTTCAAGTGCTGTATATTCTGAAAGATTCAAGCGTCTGCACCTCCCTGCTCAAAAGTATCAGGAGCGCAGAAATATTCTCCCGTGTGCTCCGGTGCATTTTTTAATATCTTCTCACGTTCTGCCGACGGCTTAACTTCATCTGCGCGCATCGCAGATACATCATGAACCGTATCTGAAGTGATCTCAGGGATATCAGAGCACTCCAGAGCGCTGATGATCTCCGCCATTTTTCCAAGTTCGGTTACCATTTTTTCTGTTTCATCGTCCGTGAGTCTAAGTTTGCTGAGTTCTGCTGCGTACATAACTGTTTTTCTGTCTGTTTTCATATATCTCAAAGCTTTCCTGAATAACCAAAGGAAAGCATCCTCCATTTCCCTGCAGATTTTTCCATACTGATTAAAAAATATTTGATCCACTATAATCATTATACACTTATA
>JBGUVZ010000132.1:0-6443 GCA_045220685.1 Oscillospiraceae bacterium
CGGGATGGATGTAATCCTGCCATATGCCGCCGGCGTTGTACATGTACTCTGACTTCAGACCGAAATCAACGATGAGCGGAAGTGACCAGCGGGAGTAATCATAATGCATGTCATTTAAGAAGAGATATCCTTCACCGATAAGAGTGTACATCGCACCGAACATTGCATCGAGAAGACGCTTTCTTTCAGCTGGTATATAATTATTGTCGTTTTCAGCTTTCCGGAAATGACTGGTATGTCCTCTGGATTTCAGTTCACTTTTGTTTTCGTACATGGCCTTGTCAGCGCGATTGAATACTGCATCGAAATTGTTGTCTGTAGCAGGCTCGTAGACGGACATTCCGCATGCGACAACAGGACCGGAACGTGTGTTCTGGTTTGACCGTGATTCATTTTTCAGCTTTTCAAGAAGAACGTCACGTTCGTTGTAGTCGCGTCCGTCAAGTATTACAGCAAACTCGTCACCGCCGATTCTGAAAACCGGACTGTGGTCGAAAACATCACAGATAAGTCTGCTTGCGCGCTGTATAGCTTCGTCACCGAAGCTGTGTCCTCGTGTATCGTTTAATTTTTTCAGGTCGTTCACGTCGCACATAACGATGCCAAAATGCAGGCTTTCATGAAAGTTCTGTATCTTGGTGTCAAGAAGTGCGCTGTATTCGCTGAAAGCATTTTTGTTTCTTATTCCGGTCAGTGTGTCGAGCCTTGCCAGTCTTCTGGCGGACTGTAGATCACGCTGCTGTTCCTTTTTCATGCGGTAGTCATCTTCAATGTTTTCAATACAGCACATGATATGCTGTTTATCATCGCACATTATTTCAGAGTGTCTTACATGAATGATTTTGCCGTTCAGAATAAGACGGTAAACTGCGGTGAAGATGTTGTTTTTCTCAAGACGCTCAAGCATAGCTTCTTTGTGGAACAACCTTACAACGTGCGCCAGATCCTCAGGGTGAACGCATTTGACAGCGTTGTTTCTTGATTCTGTAAAGAAGTCATCTCCTGAAGACGGGATACCGACACATTCAAATATTTTTGACGGACTGTATTCGATGTAGGAACTGGTGGTTATGTCTACATAAAATAAACTGTCGTAATTCCGAGCAAGCGCGCTGGCTATCTGTCCGAAAGCTTCTCTGGTACTGTTCATCTTATAATCCCCCCTGTTAAAAATAACATGTTTGGTCCCTGATCATAAATCCATTTATACTTTACGTGTTTTCTCGCTTTGAAATGAACAATCCTAACAATAGTGCGGCTTATTACTTTAATTTTATCAGAATGACGACGGAAATGCAATATATAAACTGCATTTTTTTATGTTTTCTGTATGAGAGGTATATAACAGATCATATATATAACGGTGTTAAGAAGAGTTTTATAATGAGCTATAGGAAAAATCTATATATAAGTATAAATTATAAGTAAGACCAAACCTATTGACTTGATAGATTAAATATGATAATCTTAATACATACCATTTACATAGAAAAAATATGAAAGAAATATCAGAAAGAAGTTTTAGTATGAAAAAAAGAACATTATCATTTATTGCAGCGCTGGCTATTTCGGCTGCAGCTCTTACAGGATGCGGAAATGCATCTGCAAAGAATTCATCAGAAGATTCAGTAAAGATCGCTTATCTTCCAATTACACACGCACTTCCGGTGCTTGAAGAGGCAGAAGAACTTGAAAAGGAAAACGGACTCAAGGTCGAACTCGTGAAGTTCGGTTCATGGCCGGAACTCCTCGACGCGCTCAACACAGGAAAGGTAGACGGTGCGTCAGTACTCATCGAACTTGCAATGAAGTCAAAGCAGGAGGGTGTAGGAATAAAGGCAGTGGCACTCGGCCACCACGACGGAAACGTTGTAATAGTTTCAAATGATATAAATGACGGTTCTGACCTTAAGGGAAAGACTTTCGCCATTCCTCACAGACAGTCATCACACAACATTCTTCTCAACGAAGTACTTGAAAAGTCAGGTCTCACAGTCGATGACATAAACGTTACAGAACTCGCTCCTACTGAAATGCCTTCAGCTCTTGCAAGCGGACAGATAGATGGCTACTGCGTGGCTGAACCTTTCGGAGCAATGGGCGTTGCAACAGGTGCCGGCAAGGTACTGTACACATCCGAAGAACTCTGGGAAGATTCAGTATGCTGCGGACTTGTTCTGACAGATAAATTCATTGAAAACGAAGCCGACAAGGCAAAGTCATTCGTTGAAAGCTACAAGAAGGCCGGTGCAGCACTTGACACTGAAACTGCAAAGAAGACTGCAGAAAAATACTTCAAGCAGAGCAGTGACGTTCTCGACATATCACTTGAATGGATCTCATTCGATGATCTTGAAATATCAGAGGACACATACACTCTTCTTACTGACAAGGTAAAGAAGTACGGTCTTTCAGACAATCCGCCGACATACGAAGAGTTTGTAAAGAACGATTTCTGATTAAGAATAGAAAACGATGATTTATTAACAGATAATACCTTCCGGAAATCCGCCTCAGACGGGTTTCCGGTTTGGTCTGTAATTAAAGGAATGAATCAAATGAAAAAATTATTGTCTGTAAAGAATGCTGTTGTATCAGTCGCAGTACTTATCGGTATCTGGCAGATCGCGTATATGGTAAGCGACTACAGCGATGCGCTTTTTCCGTCACCGTATCAGGCTTTTCTTGCACTTATTGAAATGATAACCGACGGAACACTTGCGGAAAACATCGGTACCAGCATGTTCCGCTTTTCAATCGGATATATAAGTTCCGTAGTTGTGGCAGTTTTTCTCGGACTCATCCTCGGACGTCTTCCGGGAGTGTTCAAATACGTAAATCCGGCGCTTCAGCTCTTAAGACCTATCTCACCGACAGCCTGGATGCCTTTTATCGTCCTTCTTTTCGGTATCGGTGAGATACCGGCGATAGTTATCATCTTCATAGCAGCATTTTTCCCGGTGCTTCTTTCGACCGTTGCTGCTGTAAACAATATCGATCCGGTTTATCTTAAGGTAGCTTCTAACTTCGGCATAAAACAGCCGGCGCTCACATGGAAGTTCATCCTTCCGGCGGCATTTCCTCAGATAGCAAACGGCATACATCTTGCAGTAGGTACAGCGTGGATCTTCCTCGTTGCCGGCGAGATGGTAGGTGCTCAGTCAGGACTTGGTTACCAGATAATCGATGCAAGAAACAACATCCGTGCAGATATTCTTTTAGCGACTATCCTTGTTATCGGCGTTATCGGTATTATCCTTGACGGGATACTTAAGTTTGCCGAAAAGAAAATACTGAAGGCTTGGGGAGGTGCTGAATAATGGCATACATTGAAGTTAAGGATGCATGCAAGAAATACACTCAGAACGGAAAGGAAACAGTTGTTCTCGACAATGTTTCACTTGAAATAGAAAAAGGCGAGTTCATCTGCCTTTTAGGACCTTCCGGATGCGGCAAAAGCACGCTTCTCAATACGCTTGCCGGTTTTGAAAAACTCAACAGCGGCAGCGTTACTATAGACGGAAAAGAAGTTGAAAAGCCGTCAGTTAAGAATATTACCATTTTCCAGAACTACGGACTTCTGCCGTGGAGAAATGTTATCTCCAACGTAAAGCTCGGCCTTGAAACAAAGAAAATTTCAAAGGAAGAGGCAGATAAAACAGCGAGAAAATTTCTCGAACTTGTCGGCCTTGAAGGCTTTGAAAAAAGATATCCGCGCCAGCTTTCCGGCGGTCAGCAGCAGAGAGTTGCGATTGCAAGAGGTCTTGCGGTGGATCCTGACATTATCTTCATGGATGAACCTTTCGGCGCACTGGACGCTATCACCAGAATGAAGCTTCAGGACGATATGCTTCGAATATCCCGTGATGAGAAGAAGACGATCATATTTGTCACCCACGACATTGAAGAAGCAGTTTTCCTTGCAGACAGGATCGTTGTAATGATGGCTGATCCGGGAAGAATCAAGAGTATAGTAAAGGTTCCGGCACACAGCACAGCAGACCGTACAAGTCAGGGATTCCTTCATGTGCGTGACAGGGTATTCGAACTGTTCAACATGAAGACTGAAGAATATATTGATTATGTGATATAATTGATTTTGTGCTATAATATAATAGAGCACAGATCAGGTCCGGAAAGCCGGTGTATTGATCCGGTTCCGGACACTGATTTATGAATATGAATTATGGAGAGAGTTTAATGGCTAAGAAGAAAACAGAAGATGCTCACTGTCATGAGCATCACGGACACGACCACGGTGAGGAACACATGCACGGGCATGAGCATGAACACGAACATCACCACCACGGTCATCACCACAGCGACGGTGTCGACCACATTCATTCACACAGAAATCTTATAGGCTTTGATGCGCACGGTATACCTGTCGTTACGCTCAAGGCCTCTCATCATGATGGGGACGGCGATGAAGATGACCCGCAGGCATTCATTAAGGACTACATGAATGCGGTAAGCGAGTACCGTAAAACCTTCCCGTCCAAGCAGGATGTCATCGATCAGACACCTGATCCGGCAGTTCGCGAGATGCTTCTAAGAATGGAACAGCTCGGTATCGACACATGTTTTGATCGTTTTGACGCACAGAAGCCGCAGTGTAATTTCGGCCTTGCGGGTATCTGCTGCAAGATATGCAACATGGGTCCTTGCCGTATCACACCGAAAGCTCCTAAGGGAATTTGCGGTGCAGATGCTGACCTTATAGTTGCGAGAAATCTTCTCCGTTCAGCAGCGGCAGGTGCGGCTCAGCACGGTATGCATGCACGTGAGGTAATGCTTGCACTGAAATATGCGGCAGAGGGCAAGCTCGACATACCGATCCTCGGCGAACAGAAGATACGTTCAACTGCAGAAGCCTTCGGCATAAAGCAGAAGAACAGACAGCTCAAGCACGTTGCAAAAGATCTGGCAGATGTACTTCTTGAAGATATGTCAAGAACAGTGCCGGGTGAATACAAGACAATTACAGCCTGTGCTGCACCTGAACGTCAGGAAACATGGAAGAAGCTTGACATACTTCCGATAAGTGCGTATCATGAAGTTTTTGAGGCTTACCATAAATCAGGCTGCGCCATAGACGGCGACTGGAAATCTATCATGCAGCAGTTCCTTCGCTGCGGACTTGCATTTACCTTCTCCGGTGTTGTCGGCGCTTCAATAGCAACAGACTGTCTTTTCGGTGTCGGTGACAGGGTAACTTCAAAGGTAAACATCGGCGCACTTCAGAAAGGATATGTAAACATTGCCGTTCACGGTCATCTTCCGCTTCTTGTAAGTCAGATAGTTGAGGCCGGAAAGCGTGAGGATCTCATAGAACTTGCAAAGTCAAAGGGTGCAAAGGGTATTCGTTTCTACGGTATCTGCTGTTCCGGACTTTCCGCAATGTACCGCTACAGCGGTGTTATTCCGCTTTCAAATGCAGTTTCTGCTGAACTCGTTCTCGGAACCGGTGCTCTTGATCTCTGGGTAGCAGACGTTCAGGACGTATTCCCGTCCATCATGGAAGTTGCTAAATGCTTCAGAACAACTGTCGTTACCACAAGCGAGTCCGCAAGACTTCCGGGTGCGGAACGTTTTGAATATGACCATCATCATGCAAATATCGACCAGACAAAGGAACTCGCTGAAAAGATCGTTTTAAGAGCTATCGAAAGCTTTGAGGCAAGAAAGGGAATACCTGTTTACATCCCGCCGTATGAAGTCGAGGCTGAAGTCGGATTTTCAGTTGAATACATCTGCAGACGATTCGGCAGCATGAAGCCTCTTGCTGAAGCGATAAAGAGCGGAAAGATTCTTGGCATAGTCAACATGGTCGGATGCAACAATCCGAAGGTGCTTTACGAAAAATGTATAGTTGACGTTGCAGACAAGCTTCTTAAGAACAACGTTCTTATCATTTCAAACGGATGCGCTTCATTCCCGCTTATGAAGCTCGGATACTGCGCAGTTTCCGGCAAGGAAAAGGCAGGAGACAGTCTGCGTGAATTCCTTGAACCTGATCTTCCGCCGGTATGGCATGTGGGCGAGTGCATAGACAACACTCGTTCGAGCGGCATTTTTGCAGGCGTTGCCGGAGCACTGGGACACAAGATGTACGAGATGCCGTTTGCATTTTCATCACCTGAATGGGGAAATGAAAAGGGTATCGACGCAGCTCTCGGATTCAGACTCAACGGTATCAGTTCATATCACTGCGTTGAAGCTCAGATATACGGTTCAAAGAACGTAATTGAATTCATGAAACACGGAACCAAGGAACTTCTCGGTTCCACAATGAACGTAGACACCGATCCTTCAGCACTGGCAGACAAGATCATAGCCGACATGAAGGAAAAGCGCCGCGCACTTGGATGGGATAAGTAAGGAACGCTGATTTAAGAATCAATCAGCGTGGGGCACGGGGCGAAGCCCCGTAATCTCCCCAC
>JBGUVZ010000133.1:0-5954 GCA_045220685.1 Oscillospiraceae bacterium
CATCTCCTTTGACCGTATCAGGCAAAGCCAGTACCGGCTCAGCCATTAACGTCGAAACCATGCATAAAGCAAGAATGCCTGTTACTATTTTTCTCATTTCTTAAAACCCCTTTTCTTATCATTGTATTTCACTATGAAAAAGTAAAATCCTTTTTTAGTATTATATCACACCTTGTATGAAATATGCAACACGTTTTATAAAATCGTCGTCGAACATCTGATAACATACATATTGAAAATATACTGACATTAGTTTCTGTTCCGCTCATATTTTTCAAATCTGAAGTGAAATACGAAGCGGTACACCCGATTTTTGATTCGGATGTACCGCTTTATATTTTCCAGAGCGTCCGGGCAGGACGCTCTGTTTCAATTACAGCCACGGTTTCCGTGGCTGTCTCCTTTTCTGAGGGCTGAGGACAAAGCGATATCGTAACAGCAATATATCTTTTATCAAAAGTCTTGATGTATCTAATTGAAAAATGTTATAATAAAGATTGTCAGATAAATATGTATCGGATAAAGATCGTAAAGAAAGTGAGGAGTGCGCAGATGGGTACCTATATCAATCCTGGAAAAGAAAATTATGAAATGGCTGTCAATTCGGAAATATTTGTAGACAAGACAGAAATGATACGGTATTTAAATTCTGTAGTAAACACTCAGAAGCGTTTTATAAGTGTATCCCGCCCGCGCAGATTCGGTAAAACTATGGCTGCCGATATGCTCTGTGCCTATTACGACAGAGAAGCTGGCAGCAGAGAAATGTTTTCTGAACTGAAAATATCAGCGACCGAACCAATCCGAACAGAAAAAAACACTCTGAACTGGGACGCATATCTCGGACGTTTTGATGTCATCAGAATAGTTATGACCAAGTTTTTCAAAGCCGGCATTAACGCAGATAAAGCTCTGGAAAAAATGCAGAAACTGATCGTCCGTGATTTAAAAAAAGTGTATCCTGATGTTGAGTATTATGATGACTGCGATCTGCTGCAGTCCATTGAAGATATATGCACAGAAAAAAATACGAAGTTCGTTATTGTCATCGATGAATGGGACGCTGTTTTCCGTGTAAAGCAGAATGATAAATCAGGTCAGGAGATGTATCTTGATTTTCTCAGAGATCTTCTGAAAGATAACAAAGATATCGCACTTGCGTATATGACAGGTATCCTGCCTATCAAAAAATACGGACAGCATTCCGCACTGAATATGTTTGATGAATATTCCATGATGAGCCCGATGCAACTCGCTCCTTACACCGGTTTCGTGACTGAAGAGGTTCTCGAACTGGCAAAAAAATACGGAAGGAATTTTGAAAATATCAAAGAATGGTATGACGGATATCATTTAAGTGATATTATTCCTCCGGATCCGGATCATCAGATCCTCAATGCGACAGGAAAATCACCGGAAGCTAACCGTTTTGAAATATACAGTCCTCTTTCCGTTGTAAAGTCAGTAAGTACAGGCAAAACGGCAAATTACTGGAACAAAACTGAGACATATGAAGCCCTTGCTGAATATATCCGCAGAGATTATGACGGCCTTAAGGATTCCGTTGCACTGCTTATGGACGGCGGCAGACTTGCCATAGATACTTCAACATACCAGAATGACATGACGACATTCAACGGACGCGATGATGTTCTGTCTCTTCTTGTTCATCTCGGCTATTTAGGATTTGATGATGAGACAAACGAAGTCTTTATTCCAAACAAAGAAATACTGGATGAATTCCGGGCATCCACAAAATCCGATGAATGGAAAGACATATTTGAATTCTTCCATATATCGCAGGAACTGCTGAAAGCCACATGGAACAGAGATTCGGGAAAAACAGCAGAGCTTATGGAAAAATTCCACGATAAAGCTGATAACAAGACATATAACGATGAAGCCGCTCTCAGTTATGCGATAAGACTGGCGTATTATGCTGCGCAGAAATACTATACAATCCTGCCGGAAACAGATACCGGAAAAGGATATGCTGATCTTATTCTGATTCCATCACCGAAATATCCGGACAAGCCGGCACTGGTGATAGAACTGAAATACAACAAAGATGCAGACGGAGCAATCGCACAGATAAAACAGAAAAATTATCCGGACAGGCTGGAACACTACATGGGAAACATTCTGCTTGTTGGTATCAACTATGACAGGGATATTCCAAGTGACGATCCAGGATTCAAGCATCACTCTTGTGTTCTGGAAGATGCGTGACGGTATTATTTTAAAACTATCATTAACAAACAAGCGGTACACCCGGTTTTATTCGGATGTACCGCTATCTTTTTAACTCATCATTCATCAACCAGAACTATACCGATATCGACGTTGGTAAGCTCTTTTATGTATTCCTTCGCAGCTTCCGTTACCAGACCGTTTTTGATAAAGCCGATGGAAACGGTGAGATCTGAACGTACTGCAGTTACGGCTTCGCCGGTATCACCATTCATTCCGCTGTTGATGTCTACGCTGATAACATATGCACCGGATCTGTTTATTGCATCTATCGCTGTTTTAGCCATTCCCCTCACCTCGCCGGAAAATCCGGTTCCGAGAATGCAGTCGGCGATAACATCATAACCGGAAAGATCAGTTTCCGGAGTAAACGCTTCACTTCTGACACCCAGATCAGATGCGATATCGCTGTAGTATTTTCCGTCCTCGCTCATCTTTTCAGATACCTTTATGATAACGGAATCTATACCGTCCTTCTTAAGTATTCCGGCAAGTGCATATCCGTCACCGCCGTTGTTTCCACCGCCGACAACTATAGCGATATTTTTCCCTTTCCAGCCGTCATATGAATTATACACTCCCATGGCAGCGCGGTACATAAGTTCCTTACTCTCCACAAAATTAGCTATCGTATAAGCATCGCTTTTACGCATCTGTTCAACGCTTATCGTCCTGTTTTCCATGCGATCATCTCCTGTGTTTTTATTGTTCTTATTATATCACCTGCATGGAGCGTTGTAAACGGAAAATCTGCAGTGGATTTCAGAAAAACAAACGAGCTTCGCGTTCCGCATGGAATGTGAAGCTCGTTTTATAGATAGCATGCCGAAGGCATACCGAGGGTACGGAAAGCCTTTAGCCGCTTTAATATCGACATTTTGTATGCGATGCGTTATAATATTTATGCGCTGGATGCCTTCCTCGCGGAAGAAGGTGCATAAAGTTTGGAAACATTTCTTTAAGTTGTTATTATAACACTGATAAAATCAATTGTCAAATACAACTTTATATTTATACATAAAGCATCACCGGCAAGAAACAATATGGATTCACGTCCTGATCTGTGTTTCTATAAAGTATAATTGCCAAATACATTATACATTTACAGCTAAAGTTTAGATACTAAAACCCCGCGGATATTATTGACTTATCGTAAAAAAAAGAATATAATAAAATAGGTGCGCATTATATCTATAACACACTTATTGATATAATCAGATTTCGTATTATACTATAATATATATTCATATGGAGGTTATTTAACAATGAACAGAGTTTACAACTTCAGTGCAGGTCCTGCTGTTCTCCCTGAGGAAGTCCTCAAGGAATGCGCAGATGAAATGTTTGACTACAAGGGCAGCGGCATGTCCGTTATGGAAATGTCACACCGTTCAAAGGTTTATGATGAAATAATCAAGGACGCAGAAAAGGATCTCCGTGATCTCATGAACATCCCTGACAACTACAAGGTTATCTTCCTTCAGGGTGGTGCTTCACTCCTCTTCGCTGGTGTTCCTATGAACCTCATGAAGAATGGCAAGGCTGCTTACATCATCACAGGACAGTGGGCTAAGAAGGCATATCAGGAAGCTCAGATGTACGGTGAAGCTGTTGCAGTTGCTTCATCAGCTGACAAGACATTCTCATACATTCCTGACTGTTCAGACCTCGACATTCCTGAAGACGCAGACTACGTTTACATCTGCGAAAACAACACAATCTACGGTACAAAGTTCCCTGAACTTCCAAACACAAAGGGCAAGATACTCGTTGCTGACGTAAGCTCATGCTTCCTTTCAGAACCAGTTGACGTAACAAAGTACGGCGTTATCTATGGCGGTGTTCAGAAGAACGTTGGTCCTTCAGGCGTACAGATCGTTATCGTTCGTGAAGACCTCATCGCTGACGGTCCTGCATTCAAGCAGACTCCAACAATGATGAACTGGAAGGTTCAGGCTGACAACGACTCACTCTACAACACACCTCCATGCTACGGCATCTACGTTTGCGGCAAGGTATTCAAGTGGATCAAGAAGATGGGCGGCCTCGAAGCTATGAAGAAGCACAACGAAAAGAAGGCAGCTATCCTCTACAACTTCCTCGACCAGAGCAAGCTCTTCAAGGCTACAGTACAGGGCAAGGACAGATCACTCATGAACGTTCCTTTCATCACAGGCAACGAAGAACTCGATGCTAAGTTCGTTAAGGAATCAAAGGCTGCAGGCTTCGAAAACCTCAAGGGTCACCGTTCAGTAGGCGGTATGCGTGCTTCTATCTACAACGCAATGCCAATCGAAGGCGTAGAAAAACTCGTTGAATTCATGAAGAAGTTCGAAGCAGAAAATGCTTGATTTACGGAGGCAGTCATGTATAATATTCAGACATTAAACAAGATCGCAGCTTGCGGTACAGATGTTTTCAATAAAGCAAACTACAACATTTCAGATACAGTTGAAAAGCCGGATGCTATCATGGTTCGTTCAGCAGCAATGCACGACATGGTATTCGCTTCAAACCTCCTTGCTATCGCAAGAGCAGGTGCTGGCGTAAACAATATTCCTGTTGACAGATGCGCTGAAGAAGGTATCTGCGTATTCAACACACCAGGTGCAAACGCAAACGCAGTTAAGGAACTCGTTATTGCAGGTCTTCTCCTTTCTTCAAGAAAGATCGCAGACGCTCTTGCATGGGTACCATCACTCAAGAACGAAGGCGACGAAGTAGGCAAGCTCGTTGAAAAAGGCAAGTCACAGTTTGCAGGTCCTGAAATTCAGGGCAAGACACTCGGTATCATCGGTCTCGGCGCTATCGGTATCCTCGTTGCCAATGCAGCAGTTGCACTCGGCATGAAGGTTGTCGGCACAGACCCGTTCCTTTCAGTAAACGCAGCTCTCAAGCTTTCAAACAAGGTTTCAGTTGTTCCAACTCAGAAGGACGTTTTCGAAGCTGCTGACTACCTCACAATCCATGTTCCTTACAACAATGAAACAAAGGGATTCATCGGCAAGGATGCTATCGCTTCAATGAAGGACGGCGTTCGTATCCTCAACTTTGCAAGAGGCGAACTCGTTGACACAGACGCTCTCCTCGAAGCTCTCGAAAGCGACAAGGTTGCTGCTTATGTAACAGACTTCCCGAACGCAAAGGTTATTGGTGCAAAGAACGTTACAGCTCTTCCGCACCTCGGTGCTTCAACACCTGAAAGTGAAGACAACTGCGCAGTTATGGCAGCCGAAGAACTTATCGACTACATCGAAAACGGTAACATCAGAAACTCTGTAAACCTTCCAAACGCTGAAATGACTGCTACAGGTGAAAAGATCTGTATCATCCACAAGAATGTTCCTGATACAATCTCAAAGATCACAACAGTTCTCGGCAACGCTGGTGTAAACATCGAAAACATGTTAAGCAACAGCAAGAAAGATTTCGCTTACACAATGATCGATGCAACAGGCAAGAGCGTTGATGCTGATACAGAAAGCAAGCTCGCTGCTGTTGAAAATGTAATCAGAGTAAGAGTCATTAAGTAATTTAAGGTTGGGTTATCCCCACCCCCTGCCCCCTCCCCAAGGAGGGGGTATTTTTTGAGGGGGCTTCGCCCCCTCACCTCCGACATTGAAAATATAAAAGTACTCCTCCCTCATATATAAAACAAAAACGCTCCTCTGACGGAATTATTCTATCAGAGGAGCGCTTGGGTT
>JBGUVZ010000134.1:0-6138 GCA_045220685.1 Oscillospiraceae bacterium
CCGCCCTGATGAATATCCTATTGTATACGCATTCCGTCTGACTTCAGATTAAGAATTTGCGATTAAACCTTAGCCTTCATAATTTTGTTATTGAAATTGCAAGTTTGGTATCGACAAATTTCATTTTTCTATTGACAAGCCTCTTATAAAGTGCTATAATCAATACTATCCCACTCGGGATGAATCTTAAAAATGAAACTACGCATATGCAAAATTTCATTTACTGCGGTTTCAGTAAAACAAAATGAGGTGAAGCAATTATGAAGAATCAGGACATTGATAACGGTAATTCATTTGACTGGGGCAAAACGTCTAAGGATTACGCTAAGTTCAGGGACATCTATCCTAAGGAGTTCTATGACAAGATCCTTTCACTTGGCGTTTGCGTTTCCGGGCAGACTGTACTCGACATAGGAACAGGAACTGCGAATGTGCCCCGCGCACTGTATTCACACGGTGCAAAATGGATCGGTACCGATATCTCAGAAAATCAGATCGAATCTGCTAAAGAGCTGTGCAGAGAGCAGGGAATGGACATTGAACTGTATGCGTGCCCGGCTGAGGAGATCGACTACCCCGACAATACATTCGATGTAATAACGGCGTGTCAGTGCATCTGGTATCCTGACCATAAGATAACTGCACCGAAATTTGCGAAGATACTTAAACCGGGCGGAAAGTTCCTCATCCTTTACATGGGCTGGCTGCCGTATGAAGATAAGATCGCAGGAGGCAGCGAGGAGATCATCCTTAAGTACAATCCGGACTGGTCCGGTCACGGCGATACAAGAAAGCACGTCTGGGTACCGGACGAATACCTTGAATTCTTCGATATCACACTTCAGGAAGAATTCGATGTGAATGTTCCGTTTACCCGTGAAAGCTGGCATGGCAGAATGCGTGCCTGCAGAGGCGTAGGTGCTTCGATGGATGAAAAGACAATTAAACTCTGGGAAGAAGATCACACCAAGTTCCTTATGGAAAATGCACCGGAACAGTTTAATGTTCTCCACTACGTATCTATCGCTGAACTTACAGTAAAAAAATAAGTTAGCGTCTAACGATAAACTTTTAACAGCCCCGGTAAACTTGTATTCTGGTTTGCCGGGGCTGTCTGTTTGGTAAGCAAAAAAACGAACAGTCCGGGAGCCGTTTGCTCTCAGGACTGTTCGTTCTTCAGGAGATATGTAAAGTGTTTTCTGAATATCTGATTATCTGATTCCGGCTGTGTGTGTTCTGCGCTTTAATGCGTTTCTTCTGACCTCCTGTTTCTTGAATCTGATCTTTACAGGACGGAGATTTTCCGGAACGTTATTTTTGAAGTACTCTGATACGCTTTCTTCGTCGGTCTTACTTTCAGTTTCAACGTCGAGTTTCAGAACGTAAACTCTGTATGCCTTTTCGTAGCTGATATAAGCGTGAGCACGTTTGATACCTTCGCATTCAAGTGCAGCCTTTTCTACTTCGCTTAAGTTGTAGTAGAATCCGCCGCGATGGGTTTCAACTCTTACAACCCGTGATTCAGGACCGAATATATCAAGCGTATTATCCGGCATTATTCTTGCCCTGATACCTGTATTGTAAAGTATTCCTGATGAATACGGATTCTTTACAGATGAATTGTAGGATTCAGGTCTTTCATCGGAAATATACAGGGTACCCCATGCGCCGAAAGGCTTTGTCGAAAGATCATCACTGTCGAGAACATAAGCTGATAACGGAGCAGAAGATCCGGCAAAAGCTTTTCGTCCGGTTTTCTCGTTGATCTCATCAGTTGTTGTTCTGGTCTTTTCAGGACATATATCTGCCGGTATGCTTGCTATTACTTCTGAAATGGTCTTGCAGCGGAGCAGGGCATTGACGATGTGCTGGTAGCAGTCGATGAATACGTAGATGGAACTTGTATCGAATCTGTTTGCCCAGTAGCTCAGATGCAGCAGATAGCTGTTTTCGCTGTTCATTATCATTATGCGGAACGGATAACTGTCAATGTTTATCTCTACTCGTTTGCACGGCAGATCGCCTATATTGTCCACATTGAAAATGTCGCCCTGGAACTGGAACAGGAATTCGCCGTTGTTTGAGCATGAGCTGTGCATCTTCATTGCATTTCTCACCTGAACACCGGCATCGTCAAGTATATCAGATGTTGTTTCGTATTTTCCTGCATCGTAGCGGCACGCATACTGTCTGAAATACATTCCGATGCAATCGGTGTATTTTCCGTCAGTTCTTCCACTGTGGATACTTGTTGTAAATACATTTCTGTTTCCGCTGAAGAGTGAAAGACAGATATTGAACGCTGTCAGGAAAAGGATGTTTTCCGATGTGCAGTGTTCAGTACAGAAACTCATTACTTCTTCACGGTTAATGCGGTAGAGACGCTGTTTGATAGTTGCCTGAACAATCTTGTTAAGATCCATGCCGTGGTCTAGATTCAGTAAGCTTCCGCCGATCTTTATTCCTTTGTAGATATCGGCAAGCTTTTCGCCATCCTGTTCATAGCTTCCGTTTTTCATTCTTTCGCTTTCATCGAGAAGATATTCGTAGAACGTCATCTTTTCACGTTCAAGTTTTTCTCCGTCATATGCACGGCTTATTTCACGGACGAACATTCCGAGAGATACGCCGTCACTTACTGCATGGGACAGATCAACACGGAGATAAACTGCTTTCTCTGTTTTATAAATATCGATATGATAGAGTATTTCGTCCGGTTTATAGGTAAACGGAGTTACGAGATGATCTTTTATGTTTGCCCATTCAGCTTCAGTTGTTTCGATTATATTGATAACATTTTCAGCATCATCGTGTCTGCGGATAACAGCCTTCTGCATATCGACTGTGCCTTTGAGTGCCGGATGTGCATCAAGGGCGTCGCTTATCGCATTTTTCAGTCGGGTGATATCTGTGTTAAGTGGAAGCTCAAATGTGGACGGTACATTTCCGACGGTATTTCCGTTTATTACGTATATGAAATACTTCATGAGATTGGAAACAGGATATTCTTCACGGATGGAATAATCCGTCTGGACTGCGCTGCCTGATCCTATGTATTCAGAAAGCTTTTCTACTGTATCATTTTCCATGAGTTCAGCAAGATCTATGCTGTATCCGAGTTCTTCAAATATATCGGTTATTGCAGATACGCAGCCAAATGAATCAAGGCCGAGTGAGGCAAATGTTTCATCAGCGCCGATTTCTTTTATACCGGATGCTTTCGAGATTATTGCACCTATCTTTTTCTGAAGATCAGTTGAGAAAGGCTTTTTTGAGCTCCTGTTTATTTTATCAGCAGTTTCAGTCCTGCCTGCCTGTGATCTGATTATTTTCTTTGATGCGGTTCTTTCGAAAGGCTTGTCACGGAAAATGATTTCCGATATACGTTTGTATGAAGGCATATCTCTGTTTACTTCAGATACAGCCTTGCGGATCTCGCTTTCAGTTTCTGATTTTCCCTTTGAAGCTGTTTCAGCCGGATCAGGATAGATCTCGGCGCATATTGCATCATTTTTTCCGAAGACTACGATCTCAGATACTGTTCTGTAATCCACGAAGCGTTTTTCTATTTCCTCAGGAGATACGTTTTCGCCGTTTGTAAGTATTATAAGGTTTTTCTTTCTTCCGGTGAGATAGAGATAACCTTCTTCATCTATCCAGCCGATATCTCCGGTTTTCAGCCATCCGTCTTCGGTAAATACGTCTCTGGTCTCTTCAGGCGAATTGTAGTAACCGATCATCACGTTGTCGCCCTTTACAAGAACTTCACCGTCTTCGGCTATTTTCAGAGTGCAGCATGGAATAGAAGTTCCAACTGATGATTTTTTATTTACAGAAACATCGAACTGCGGTTCGGAAATAGTAGGAGAGCATTCTGACATTCCGTATCCGGATGATATGCGCAGCCCGAATTTTAAAACACTCTGTTTAAGATCTTCCGGAAGATCTCCGCCGCCGCTTACAATCTTGGAAAAGTTTTTACCAACAACAAGTTCCTTTATTTCAGTACTGCTTAATTCAGGATGATCATCCTGCACATTGATAAGTGAACGATATATTGCTTTGACCATCATAGGTACGATATGGATCGTTACAGGCTGATATTTTTTTATGTCATCAATAAAGTGAGTAATATCGCTGCATAAACAGATAGCCATTCCAAATCTGAATGTGAAAAGGAAGTCGCAGTTTATAGAGAAGACATGGTGAGGCGGAAGGAAAGTGCATACATTTCCGTTCTCATATTCAGAATATGCCTTTACTGACAGGAGCGTACTGAGCATATTTTTATGACTCAGCATTACGCCTTTGCTTTTGCCTGTTGTTCCTGATGTGTATATGATGAAAGCACATTCATCCGGCAGGATGTCATCGATACGAATATCTTCAGACTGATCTGCGATAAGATGATCAAGTGATATCGTATCTGAGATGGAATGAGCTTCGTGTACATTCGGGCAGTTTTTAAGTGCTTCGGTTACTGTATCAGAAAGATCAGCGTCATAGAATAATATTTCTGTGTCTGAGCGCTGCAAATGGTCAGCGAGAGTTTCTGCGTTCATCTGTGAGTCGAGTGGTACAATGACTGAACCGGCATATACAGTCCCTATCATTACTGTAAGATAATCAAATCCGGTACGTCCTATAAGTGCGATATTTGCTTTTCTTCCTTCAGAGCTGTTATACTCTCTTACGTATCCGGCAAATTTTCTTGCGCGGTTCATGAATTCTGAGTAGGAAACAGATTTATCATCTCCGTTTTCGACGAATCTCAGAAAAGCATTGCTTCCGTACATTTCTTCAGATCTTGTAAAGTAGTCGTTTAAAGTTTTTAGTCCGTTTGAACTGATCATTGGTTTTATCCCCCTGTGCTAAACATTTGTCGTTAATAGACACGTTCTACAGAATGTGTGGAACGAGTATGATAATCGACACATTACTTGAATATAGTAGCACTTTTCAAGATGGGTGTCAATACTTTTTTGAAATTAATATTACATAATATACAAGATTCTATTAATGAAAAATATTATATCTAAGGAAGCACTGATTTATTCATAAATCAGCGTGGGGCACGGGCGAAGCCGGATCGCCGACTTAATCAGTGTTTTATGACACAATCCAGTAAAATATGTAGATAACAGAACGTTGACACAGAATGGATTTTTGATTATAATTATACATATATATTTTCTGCTCAGGATCGGAAAAGAGTTGAGAAGGCGGGGTGATCTTTCATGTGTACGTGGTTCTATGCGGACAAAAGTAATCTATCAGGTTTTATAGACAGGGCGGGTCGTCTGCCGCTTGCAGAGACTATAATGAAAGTTATGGCCAAGCCGATAAAGATGTGGGGGAACATCCGCCCGACTGATATGGCAGCAGTTCTTGCTCCTAACAAACAGGGGAACATGGCTGTTTTTCCGATGCTCTGGGGCTTTAATCACGAAAGTTCAGACAAGCCGCTCATCAACTGTCGTATTGAGACTGCCGACCAGAAGCCGTTATGGAAGGATTCATGGATCAACAGAAGATGCATTATTCCTGCATCCTGGTATTACGAATGGGGAGTGCTCCCTTCGGAGGCAGGTATCAGGGTCGATAATGAACAGCGGAATATTAAGAAAGACAAGTTTGCTATCCAGCCTGAAGGTGCGGAGATAGCCTATCTTGCCGGGCTCTATCGCTTCGAGGAACATTACGGTGCTCAGATACCGATGTTCACGGTTCTCACAAGGGAATCGGTAGCCCCGGTAAGCGACATCCACGACCGCATGCCTTTGATACTTGAAAAAGACGATCTGAAAGAATGGATCAGCAAAGATTCAGACCCCAGAAAAGTGGCGAAAAAGGCGGTTACCAATCTGGTAATGGAAAAAGCCAAGGATTATCCGGAACCGAAACCCGCGTTTATGCAGCTTGAATTCGATTAAATGGTTGCGCCTGCGGCGCAATAGAAAACGGCAGCACACTGATCATTCGATCAGCGAACTGCCGTTTGTTTTATACCATTACAGTATCATTCATTATTTCTTCAGCCCAATAATCAGCATCGTAATGCGTTACATAGTCGAAATTTTCTTTCAAAAGATCAATCAAAAATGAATCATAAACTATTTTGATTGCATCTTCATAGCT
>JBGUVZ010000135.1:0-6164 GCA_045220685.1 Oscillospiraceae bacterium
TCAAAATCAGTACAACGGGATTATTCACCGGAATTTTCTTCACTGTTCTGATCTTTGCGGTATTTCTTCGGAGTGTATTTTTTGTTCGTGATCTTAGCTTCCCAGTATGCTTCCTGAAGAGCTTCCATAACGTTCGCCTTGTCCTCTTCTGAAATATCTCCGCCGGCAAAAAGTGCAGATGCATTTTCGATAAGTTTCTTTGCGGCAGCTTTTCCTTTTGATCCGTATTTATCATTTGCTTCGATTACGAAATATTCTTCATCAGATGCAAGAGCTTTTTCATCAACTCCAAGGATATCTGCGATTTTAGCGAGTATATCTTTCTTCGGAGTGCGTGTGCCGCCTTCATAATTCTGAATGGCGCGTGCAGATACGCCGACCTTTTCTGCAAGATCTGCCTGTGTAAGTCCGCGCATTCTTCTGATTTTAGCGATTCGGTCTTTAAGTTCCATAAGTCCTCCTGACTGTTCGTGTTCACGAACATTTTTAGCAACTATTAATATTGCCTTGCACATCCGCAAACTGCGTTTGCTACGTGCATATCGGCTAATTGAACGACAAAAATTGTCGTTCAAAATATCTTGACAACTGTTCGTCTGTCGGTTATAATATGCTTGTACCGTTCGTTCGTGTTTATTATATCATATCACGCACAACATATCAAGTATTTACTGAGAATTTTTTTCTGCAGGAGGGGATATTATTTTGAGCAGCACCAAATCAGCGTTCGGGAAAAACAAACTGAAAAACGTAAAGGCATTGCTGAAACTTTACCGGAAGGTTCTTTATTCAGTGAACAATAATCTTTACTATCTGGATGAAGAAGTGTACGTGAACAGCCGCCGGCATCTTTCTGATCTTGTGGATTCTCTGGTTGAGTTCGAGACTAAGGAAGAGAAACGCCGTTTCGATGACAGGGTGAACAGCTGTCATAAGAGTCTGTCGCTTCTTGAACTTCTCGACAAGACTATCGTCATGGTACGTGACTATCCGGACAAGGGACGTATCTACTACGATATTCTCTTTCGCTATTACTTCGATAATTTCAGTTACACTCATGAGGAGCTTATATCTGTTCTTGAAATGTCACGTTCAAACTATTACAGATATTTTGAACAGGCGGTGGAATGCTTTTACACAGTTCTTATTCCTGTTCTGAAATCGGAAAACTATGATACTGACGATGATCTTGTTCCGGTTGATTACGTCTGATATGTTCGGTTTTAAAGATAGTTTTTCCGGGAAAACTGAAAAAGTCTGATTACGCACTGCGGTGCGGGGAGCTGAGAGCAAGCATAGCCTTTGTCGTTACACTTCTGATTTTTCGCTGAAAATCAGAAGTACGACGCAGGCACGTTTTACGTTTTTCTGTTCCGGCAGAAAATTCGTAAAACTCGCTTGTTGGGATATCCCAAACCCTTGAAGAAGTTTCTTCGCTCACAAAGCGATGAAAGCGCTGAAGCGAGCGAACTGAAACTTCGAACGCAAGGCACGCCCGTGAAAACGAGACGAAGTCGAAGTGTGAATGGCTGCGTGCTACTGCGCTGTTTGCCTTATAAAAAAACTGAAGGAAAGGAACGAGCATATTCAATGGCTAATCGTGTACGAAAATGCAGTATGAACTTCTATGTTGACGAAGATGAACGTGCTGCAATCAAACTGAAAATGCAGAAGATGGGCATGAACAATCAGTCTGTTTATCTCAGAAAAATGGCTCTTGAAGGACGGATAATCAAAGTCGATTATTCAGTTTTTGATGATATTTCAAAGAACATCGACGGTATTTCACGTAACATAAACCAGATAGCAAAACGTGTGAATGCCACGAACAATGCTTATGAAGAAGATATGGTTCAGATAAAAAAGCGGCAGGAGGAAGTATGGCAATTACTAAAATCCATCCTATCACAACTACTCTGAGTAAGGCTCTTGACTATATTCAGAATCCTGATAAAACGGACGAAAAAATTCTTGTTTCGGGTTATGCCTGTACACCGGAAGTAGCAGTGTTCCAGTTCAATCAGGTTAAGCAGAATGCCGGCAAGACAGACGGCACACTTGCCGAACATCTGATACAGTCATTCGCTCCGGGAGAGGTGGATTATGATACAGCACATAAGATCGGAACTGAGCTTGCTGATCGGATTCTGAAAGGCAGATTTCAGTATGTGATAGCCACACATATTGATCGTGGACATATCCATAATCACATCATCTGGAATTCGGTCAGCTTCAAGGATAATAAGAAATATCACTCAACTCCGAACAGCTATTACTACATCCAAAGGACCAGTGATACTCTCTGTGCTGAGAATGGTTTATCTGTTATTGAGAAGCCGAAAGAGAAGGGAAAAAGTCATTACGAACATCTGCTTGATAAGAGAGGTCAGAGCTGGAAGTCAAAGCTTCGTCAGACGATTGATTTTTGCATCCTGAAAGCAAAAGACTGGGACGAATTTCTCCGGCTTATGGAGAAGGAAAAGTACGAGATCAAGTACGGAAAATACATTTCTTTCAGAACTGAAGGTCAGGAACGTTTCACACGTTCAAAGACGCTCGGTGAGAAATATACAGAAGAAAATATCCGGAACAGAATTGCCGGTGAGATTGTTCAGAACCGGACTGCGAAGAACGATATCGGACGGAATCTTATTATTGATATCGAGAATAATATCAAGGCAAAACAGTCAGCCGGATATGCTAACTGGGCAAGAAAATTTAATCTGAAACTTGTTGCAGAAACGGTGAATTATCTGACCGAAAACAATCTTCTCGATAAGGCTGATCTTGATAAAAAAATAGCTGGCCTTTCGGACAGGTCAGCTAGTAAGAAATCGAGAATTAAAGAAATTGAAAAACGAATAAAAGTGCTTGAAGAGCAGATTCATGACATTGATGTTTACCGGAAAACGAAGCCGGTTGTCGAAGGCGTGCCGAAGCTTTTCGGAGCAGAAAAATACCGGCACGAACATGAGGCTGAGTTCATTCTTTACTCCGCTGCGGAGAAGTCGCTTAAGAAACATTTCGGTGGCGGAAAGCTTCCGCTTATCAAAGAACTGCGGGCTGAACAGAAGAAGCTTCGGGCAGAGGCGGAGAAGCTGAAGAGTGAGATCAGTAGTGAAAAACCACAGCTTGATGAGCTGAAAAATATGAGGCAGAATATTGAAATGTTTCTTGGTAACTATGAACGTCAGAGTCAGGGAAGGCGGGATAAACGTTCGGGAGAATTGGAGTAAAAAATGCTGCAAATGTGAGATTTGTAGAACCGTTTTCGTCTACTTACTATCAAGTTGCTTTTAAAGATTTGATACATTGTAGAATCGGAAATTAGTGTAAAATAGAGCTTTCCCGAGTAATTTTGCTCGGAAAAGCTCATTGTTTTGTTTATACTAATATGGTGAGTAAACGTTCTTTTATCAGCGTTTTTCTTGCTTCGATGTATTCCTCAAAATTAGAAAGCGAAAGATCAACATTAGGAATTAAATGAGCACTTAAAAAGCGTTCTCTTGTATCGGTTTCAGAACACTGAGAAGAAACCCAAGCTTCAAGAGCTTTTTGTCCTTTCGATTCGTTCTCGTTCTTACCGAGCTTCCGAAGTTAGGCGAAGCTCCTACTGATGAGCAGCTTGCCTGCGTTCTGCCCTGGGGCGAAGCGCTTCCTGACTATTGCAGAAATCAGTCGAAAAAATAAAATACAGATAAACATGCCCCACGTATTGAATTTTACGTGGGCTCTAATCATTAACGTAGGATTATGTATCGCTTACTAATTCAGAACCACACCCTCATCACAAATGCTATAATTTCAAAAAGAACAGCAGTCAGAGATATGATTCCCTGGCTGCTGTACTGTTATATTCAAAATGTGAGGCAATTCACTAATATACCTTGCCATTCTTTTTTCTTACATATCTCTGTTTCGGACTGTTAGGCTTATCCGGTATTGTTCTTAGCAGCTCTCCGGATTCAAGCAATGAATTTATCAGGATCTGTCTAACATACCGTTCAGACTTTATTCCGAGCTTTTCCTGAATTTCTGCCTTTGATCGAGGCTCTGAACAGAATTCCAGCAAAAGTGTTCTTTTTTCAGCTTCGGTATCAGCAGTGCCTAAGCTAGTGCCTAAGCTAGTGCCTAAGTTAGTGCCTAAGTTCTTTGATGAAGCCAGTGGAAGTGTCAGAATGGTTCTGTCCGGATTCCCGTTGCCAAACAATTCATCAATAACTGGTTCGTCCAGTCCTGCATCCTTCCATGCCGCAAAAATATCGGGCACACCCGAACCTGCATGTTCTCCAAGACCTATAAGGTTGAACATCTTAAACAAACCCTTGTTTCTTGGCTGAGATATTCCTCCTTTAAGCATCTGCTGTTTTCCTGTAATAATTGTTCCCGGATTAGCAAATACAATTTTATCCGGATATTTCTCAACCACTACGCTCCAGCTCTGATAAAAGTCCGAATTTACCAGACAGTTTACAAGTGCTTCTCTTACCGCATCATGCTGTGAAGTTTGTTCGATGCGTACATGATCAACCAGTCTGAATGGCTTCTTCAGGTCAAGAAGCAATTTCTGGCTTACACGAGTAAAAAAATCAAACACATTCCCAGACCACTCGGGTTCCTGAGAATATATACGATCTGTCCATCTGACATTGGAATCCATATGCTCACGATAATCCTTTTTCTCCTTCTTTTTTACCATCAAGTTCCGGAAACATGGAAACGATTTTTTTGTCACTTAAATCAAATTCTAATTGTCTCTCTAAATCAACCGGATATTTACAACCAATATCATCCTGAACTCTCCTGTGAATCTCTCCATATGAGAGTTTATCATAAAATACAAGCATTCTCCATTTTTCATGAACATTGTAACTCGGATATTTTATTAACTCTTTTAAAGTATCATTAAGCAAATCTTCATTATATTCAAATTTATATGAACTAAAATCTTTATTATTAAATGGGGTAGTATACACCCTAATGGTATACGGTGTCAATTTCCTTTCCTCTTCAGCATTTACTATAATACTTACATCGCATAAAAAAGGCAATATTAATCCTATTATAAGTATAAAACTTATAGACTTCACAATTATTTTTTTCATTACACATCACCTTCACTATATATCTAAACCATATTCCCTTAATATATTAGAATTTTTTTCCTTCCTTTTATTAATTTCTTTTTTGGTTTGCTGATAGAAAACCTCATTGTTTTTAATATAATCTACAAATTCTTTCAGGTCATTACAATAATTATCAATACTTTTTAACTCCTGTTCATATATTTCTTTTCCTATCTCATTGTAGCTCTTTTTATATACATATTCAATTCGTTCTGTAAGCATCCTCTTTTCTGCCTCTAAAATTAAATATGGATCTTCTAAGTCAAATAAAAATGCTCCATCTGCATATGAGTTCTGTCTGTTTTTTCCTGATATATCGCAAACGGCAAAATATTCCGGAGCCCTTCTAAACGCTCTGTCATATGCTATTTTATCGAAAACAGAATTAACTTTTTCTAATACAGGTATCACCCATTTTTGGACTTCATCAAGAAGTGCTTTAATCGCCAGAATTATAGATTCATTATTATTTTTCTGATATTCAATATTCGGATTGTAAAAACGATAATCGTTACCGCATATATACTCGTTGTAATACGAATAATACTTATTTATCAACGGCAACCAGTTATTGTCATAAGTTTTATCATTCAAGTCTATAGATGCTCGATAAATGGTTAATATTCCCGATCGTATATCCAACTGTCCGTTGTTATCAAATAATTTTATTACATGTACAACATCTTTGTTACCTACAGCACGTAAAAAGCAAGGTGTTTTGGTCTTTTTAGCACAAACAAAGCCCAATGGTTCAAGTGCTTCACCAAATATCTGCTTAAATGCAGCATTGACTGTTAGCTTCTTTTCCTTTTGCACTTCTTTTCTAAACGCAAGTATATTTTCTGACGAAGATATCACATCAAATATTAAATCATATGTTCCGATTATTTCAGATAACTTGCTCAAACCGTCCTCAACAAAAACATAATCTCCGTGAATAATCTCAATAAACTTTTCCCAGCCCACGCCATTATTCAGAAGCGGTTCCCATAAGGTTCTTTCCGGTTCCGGTATATTGTCACCGAAATAATCATCTGC
>JBGUVZ010000136.1:0-2814 GCA_045220685.1 Oscillospiraceae bacterium
AAGAGTAAGCGGAATGCTGTAGTAAAGCATGATCACGATATATACAGCAATAGTCATTCCTGATGAGAACATGGTAGGAAGTGCCTGGGAAAGAAGCTGTCTGAGTGTGTCGATGTCGTTTGTGTAGTACGACATTATATCGCCGTGATTGTGTGTATCAAAGAATTTTACAGGAAGGCTCTGCATTTTAGCAAAAACCTTTTTTCTGAGTTTATAAAGGAAGCCCTGAGTAATAATAGCAGTAAGTCTTGTATAAATAAATGTTGCAACAAGACCAACAGCGTAAACGCCAATCATAAGGCCGACTGTTTTGAAGATCTCAGGACGAAGACTCTTGTATACGTCAACAAACTGAGAACTTTCAGTATATCCGTTCTTACCGATAGTGCCAAGTCCTGTTGTAATGATCGATGTTATTCTTTCAGTGAAGACTGACTGAACAGTACTTACAAGGGCAACAATTATCATGCATATAACCACAAGTGAAAGTGCAGCCTTGTACTCTTTGAAAAGAAGACCGAGAAGTCTTTTCAGTGTTCCTTTTTCAACCTTAGGACGTGGGCCTCTAGCACCGCCGCCCATTCTGCCCATTCCCGGTTTACCTCCCTGAGGACCGCCCGGACGTCTTCCAGGAGGAGGTCCGCCTGCGCCGACACCTGGAGGAGGGCCTCCGGCTCTGCCGCCAGAAGGTGGTCCGCCAACCCGTACTCCAGGAGGAGGACCACCCTGGACACTGCCTGAAGGCGGGCCGCCGGCTCTCGAAGGAGCAGGGGAGTTATTCTGAAGCTGAACTGAAGGTCTTGATGAACGTGTATACTGTTCATATTGTACCGAAGGAGTTACCGGTCTGCCGTTCTGATCAAGCTGTACCGAAGGACTTATCGGTCTGACATTCTGACCGAGCTGTACTGATGGTCTTACAGGTCTTCCGTACTGATCGAGCTGTACTGACGGTGATGCCGGTCGTACATTCTGCGAAAGCTGAACAGAAGGAGTTACAGGTCTTCCGTACTGGTTAAGCTGTACTGATGGGGTCGCAGGTCTGCCGTTCTGTGAAAGCTGAACAGACGGGGAAGCTGCACGAGCCTGCTGTGCATTGATATATGCCTGTCTCTTTGCAGCAAAAGCTGCTGTAGGACTTGGGGATGCAGCCGGCTGTGAAGGAGTTCCTGTATTTCCTTTATAATAGTTATTATCCATTTATACTGCCTCCTTTAACCTGTGATTCATAAACTTCACGATAGATAACGCTCTTTTCGAGAAGCTGTTCGTGGTTACCGAAGGACTCAATACGGCCGTTGTCCATTACTATTATAAAGTCACAGTCCTGCACAGATGAAATTCTCTGTGCAATAATAATTTTAGTAGTGTTTGGAATAGCTGTTCTGAAAGCACGCTTGAGGAGCGCATCTGTTCTTGTGTCTACAGCACTTGTGGAGTCATCAAGAATAAGAACTTTCGGACGCTTCAGAATAGCACGAGCTATGCATAATCTCTGTTTCTGACCGCCCGATACATTTGTACCGCCCTGTTCTATATATGTATCATATCTGTCAGGGAATTTTTCAATAAATTCATCGGCCATTGCAAGCTGACACGCAGCAACAATTTCTGCATCAGTCGCATCAGGATTTCCCCAGCGAAGATTATCTTTAATAGTACCTGAGAAAAGTACATTTTTCTGAAGTACTACCGAAACTGCATTTCTGAGTGTTTCGAGGTCATAGTCTCTTACATCATGACCTCCTACAAGAACACGGCCCTTAGTTACATCATAAAGTCTTGATATAAGATTTACAAGTGTTGTCTTGGACGAACCTGTACCGCCGATGATACCAACTGTCTGGCCTGTCATGATCTTGATATTGATATTTTCAAGAGCGTAACCTGAGCTTTTTTCATAACGGAAAGATACATTATCGAATTCAACCTGACCGTTAGGAACATTCATAAGAGGGGAGTAAGGATTTGTGATATCACTTTCCTCGTTCAGTACTTCAGCAACTCTGTTAGCAGCTTCTATAGAAAGAGTAACCATAACGAAAATCATTGATACCATCATAAGACTGATAAGTATCTGGATTGAATAGGTGAACATACCGCCGAGAGTACCTACACCGAGCTCAGTTCCGTTTGTGGAAACTATGATCTTCGCACTGAAGAAGGTAATGAATGTCATTATAATATAAATTGAAAGCTGCATGAACGGAGTGTTGAGAGCTATAAGCTTTTCCGCTTTTGTAAAGTCATCACAGACTTCCTTGGCAGCTGTATTGAATTTTTTCATTTCGTAGTCTTCACGTACAAATGACTTAACAACTCGCATGCCCTTGATGTTTTCCTGAACAGATTCATTAAGCTTGTCGTACTTTCTGAATACGCTAACGAAAATCGGACGTACAACGCTGATGATCTTAAAAAGTGCAAAACCAAGAAGAGGAATAACAACAGCAAAGATAAGAGCAAGTTTTCCTCCGAGTTTTACTGACATTACAAAGGCAACTATAAGCATTAACGGGCAGCGTACTGCAATTCTTATTACCATCATATATGCCATCTGAAGATTGTTTACGTCAGTTGTCATACGGGTAACAAGGCTAGAACTTGAAAACCTGTCAACGTTATTGAAAGAAAAATCCTGGATCTTATAGTACAGGTCATGTCTGAGATTCTTGGCAAATCCGCAGCCAGCCTCCGCACAGTAATTTCCGGCCAAAACCCCGAACGCAAGTGAAACAAAAGCAAGTAACACAAGCACCAGTCCGTATTTCACAATAGTCCCTATACCGCAGCCATCCTGTATCCTGTTAATAA
>JBGUVZ010000137.1:0-2861 GCA_045220685.1 Oscillospiraceae bacterium
GCTTTTGCTTTTTATTATAGCTCGGAGGTTAGTGTTCTTAAGGCAAGGAAAATGCGTTATATAGAAGTTTTTTATTTGTCTGGTCAATCGAATTTTATTGAACTCTATACTGATTTACGCTATAATAATATAAAAAGATATACTATAAACCATAGTCCCTAAATATTTACATTCATTGAAAACACCAGGAGGAGATTTTATGCTGAAAGCAGTAAATGGATACTACAATGGTTCATACATAGTATTAAATGAGGATATTCCTATTCAGAAAGGCCAAAAAGTAATAATAACTTTAGATATAGATGTAAATGTAAATCAGGAAAATAAAAGCATTGATCTGGCAAAATATATGGGACGCGGTCCGAAAATGTTCAACGGAGAAGCAAACGATTTTATCAGGGAGTTACGTGATAATGACAGATTATAATAAAGTTTTCCATGATATGACTCCGCTTAAATATTTCCTTAATAATGATATAAATCTATAAACGCGAAAAGATCGCCTCTGTTTTCATTTGACAGAGGCGATCTTGTTTTGTATATATTAGGTTTTAAATATTTACGCTTTTCTCCAGAATGGCTTTTGTTTCTTTCCAGTCAGGGAGCATTACCTGCAGAAGCGTGTAGAAATCCTTTGAATGATTCGGGTGAATGAAGTGACAGAATTCATGGAAAACAACGTATTCAATACAACACATTGGAGCTTCGATAAGTCGCTTGTTAAGGGTTATAATACCTCTTTTCGGCATACAGCTCCCCCACCTTGATGTCATTTCTCTGATCCTAAGTTCAGGAAATTTAACACCGTAAGGAATAAAACGCTTATGAACTTCATGCATAACTTCTTCGAAAATTGAGTTGCAGAAATCATCCAGCCAGTTGTTAAACAGTGTCATTATATTTGATTTATACGCCGAATCAGTGCGAAGTGTTTTTACATGTACATACACTCCGTCGTAAACGACTGACTCTGAATAAGACTTCTCAATACTCAGACGAAGATTTTTTCCAAGCAGAGTTACATTCTCTCCGCTTACATATTCAAGTTCCGAACGCGGTTCCAGATTACACTGAAAACTTTCGATTGCTTTACGAATGTAATCACTCTTGCTTATGACGAATTTTTCTATATCATCATAAGCAACTTTTCGTGGCGCTGATACAAACACCTGTCCGTCATGCCTTATGCGGAGATTAATGTTTTTTATTTTCTTTCGTTCGAGTGTGAAGTTTATTGTACCGCCGTCTGCATTCACAGCTCTTGGTTCTGATGATAAAAGTTCCATTAAAACCTCCTCAATGCAATGGTTTTGATGTTGTCATTCAGCTTATCCATAGTATCAAAATCAAGATTCCATTCATATTTATCGCTATATTCATAAAGCAGATCATCAATAGCATTTTGAATTTTCTTATGGATGTCATTGTTTGAAGACCAGTCTACTTTACTGTATTCCTTGATTAAATCCGTAACGTCTGCGGCAAGATCGGCAAGAATATCTTCAGTAGTATTAATTCTGGCTTCTTCAATTATAGTTGTAATAATACCGAAAAATGCCTGAGAATGAACATCGTTTCTGATTCTTTCAGGATAAACTTTTTCAGTTTTCCCGCTTCTGTATTCATTCAAAATATTAGTCATCTTTGAAAGATACTCAGCTTCACTTATGACCTTGTTTTTGTACTGTTCAAGCGCTTCCTTTATCTTCTTTGAAAAGTTATCGTAGTAAGCAGGGTTTTCATCATGCTTTTCAGAAATACTCTTTGTAAGACGAGAACGAATGGAGTCAGCCTTTGCACGGTCTGTACCAAGGCCTTTGAGCTGTTCTCTCAAGCCGTCGGAATCGAGTATGTCAACCGGTGCAGTTATCTTTTTCAGGTCTGTTACTGAAAGATTTCTGTCAAGAAGATTCTGCATAACAGGTTCATATTCTTTGTTGTCAACGGCATCAGCATATCGAAGTTTTACAGACTGTCTCAGTTTTGTAAAGAATACGAATTCCTTTTTGTATTTTTCGATTTCATTGCCCTGAACTGCCTCATACGCCTTTTCGGAATTGATCACTATTGAAAGATCCTTGCCAAATTTGCAGAGCTGGTTATAGAAATCGTTCCTTCGATCAGTATTTTCAAGAAGATCTTCGTACTCACTGGCATTGTTCTTGTTTTTTACTGAAGAAAACATTGCTGCTAAATTGGAATAGCTCTCACGAAGTTTTCCAACCACAGTCATAACGTCAATGACAGCTCCTCTTAAGTCGGCACCTTCAAAGTTTTCAAGTCCCGCTCCGCTGTACATGTTCATAGCTTCATCAAGCTTTTTGATAAGTCCGCGGTAATCAACAACAAGCCCGTAGTCTTTTCCTTCATGCAGACGGTTTGTTCGTGCTATTGCCTGAAGAAGATTGTGCTCCTTAAGTTCCTTGTCAATGTAAAGCACCTGACAAACCGGTGCGTCAAAGCCTGTAAGAAGTTTACTGCAGACTATGAGAATATCTATTTCTCCGTCACAGAACTTGTTTTTAATAGCTTCTTCATACTTGTCCTCGTCACCATACTGCTTCATCATCTTATTCCAGTAAGCATGAACTTTATCATCGGTTTCAGAAAGAATATCATCTTCTCCTTCTCGTTCATCCGGCCTTGAAATAACGACTGCACAGTTAAGTTCACCGAGCATTTCAAATGCTTCAAGGTAACGGATAGCATCACGTTTGAAGTTTGTCGCAAGCATTGCTTTCATTCCGGTATCCTTAATACTTTCAGTAAAATGTTCGTCAATATCAAGAGCAATACGACTTATTCTTGCGTCTGTGGAAGTAAGGTGCTTGATACTGCTCCACTTCTTTTTCAGGTCATCA
>JBGUVZ010000138.1:0-4467 GCA_045220685.1 Oscillospiraceae bacterium
ATGAAGTATTCAAATGAATCAGGGTACTCTTCAACACACTGTTTTTCCTGCAAAACCTTAAAATCGGTTCTGTTTGAAGCGATAATAGCTTTCAATAAATCTTTCTGATCTGCAGTACAATTGTGTGGATTTATCCCTGTATTCCTAAGTCTGCGTTCCAATGAATCAGCTCTCATTTTTTTGGCTAATTCAATTGCATCTTCACGTCTTAATGGTCCGCAGATAACAAGATATCTGAAAATAACGTAGTAATTTTCTATGGTAATTCCTCCTGTAAAATATGATTCAAACGTCAACATATCAGCTAACGTATTTACGCAGGCAAGATATGTTGAGTTTATTGGTTAAGTAATATGAAATCAAACAAAACCATAACTTTTCCAACCACAGTTCTTATAACTGATAAGCACATGCGCAGCCTGAATGATGCGGATATATCTTCCGATTATCTTTTCCGGAAGTTTAAGTTCTGCTGAAAGCCTGCAGGTTGTAATTCCCGGATTCTGTTCGATACTGTTGTAAACACTTAATGCTTCGGTAACTCCCTTATAAAAGTCTTCATCGGCATCATCAATATCAAGGATCTCTTTTCCCATTTCTCCGAATTTCATATCTGCCATAAGGAGCGGCTTATAGTATCTGAAATTCTCAAAGAAATCAGGAATGACTTTAACCATTGAAATTCCATTAAAAAACGGATCTTCATTTAAGAGGATGACTCTGTCATCACAAAGCTCAACTTCACGGTAATAATCAGCAAGTTCAGCTTTTTCTTCAGAAGAAAGTCTTTCCGGATCAATAATGGTTATCTTTGCGTATGCAGATTTAAGATCCTCGACATCAAGCGCAGTATGATAAGTACATACAGTATCAAGGATTCCTTCTTCGTGTTCGTCCAGGCCGTATATCATAATACTTTTCATTTTTCCCGTTCCTCCGTTGTTTTAGATTTTTACCTTGATATGATTATATCACAAACCGGTGTGTCAAAATCAGTACAACGGGAAACGGATATTCAGAAAAATCTATACATCAATTATACATCTGTCTATTAACAAAGTCAAGAATAACAATATCCCTCCTTGACGCACACAATAATAAATGTTATGATTTCATAGATGAATAATAACGGAGGAGGATTACAAGATGGCCGGCACAGAAAAGAATTCAATACAGAGATTAAAGATTCTCTATCTATATAAGATAATGCTCGAACAGACTGACGAACTTCATCCAATCACCATGAGCGAGATAATAAATCAGCTTAAACTCTGCGGAATATCTGCTGAAAGAAAAGCTCTTTATCAGGATATTGAAGCGTTATGTACTTTCGGACTGGATATAAAACAGCTCAAAGGAAACACTTCCGGATACTATGTGGCAAGTCGTGAGTTTGAACTTCCGGAACTGAAACTTCTTGCTGATGCAGTTACATCATCCCGTTTTCTGACTGAGAAGAAATCGAATGAGCTGCTTAAGAAGATCGAAGGGCTTTCAAGTGTTTATGAAGCAAAACAGATCCATCGTCAGGTGTTCGTATCTAACAGAGTAAAGGCGATGAATGAGCGTATCTATATTAATGTGGATACGATCCATCGTGCGATATCGGAAGGAAAACAGATCTCATTTAAATATTTCGACTATGATATTCAGAAGAAGAAAAAATACCGCGATGGTCTTCGTGTCTGTTCACCGTATGCGCTCACCTGGAACGATGAACGATACTATCTTCTTGCTTACTATGAGAAGTATAACAGGATTACGAATTTCAGAATAGACCGCATGGAAGCGGTAACTATTCTTGAAGAAGCATCTGTTCCTAAACCTGATAACTTCAATGTGGCTGAATACATGAACTCAACATTTTCAATGTTCAGCGGAGAGTCCAGAGATGTGAAGCTTCGTTTCAGCAATGACCTTATCAATCCGGTACTTGATCGTTTCGGAAAAGACATTACCATAGTTCCGGACGGGGATGAGAACTTTACCGTTCATGTAAAAGTAAAAGCCGAAGCCCCGTTCTTCGCATGGCTGTTTCAGTTCGGAAAAAAAGCAAAGATCGTGGAGCCGGAAGAGCTGAAGACAAAGTACATGGTTCATCTGAATGAAGTGCTGGAGACGATGAAGTAGATCAGCACAAAGCACCAAAGCATCAATGCACCAAAGATTACATTTGAAAAGCAAAGCATGAAATGAGGAATCAAACATGAAAAGAATAATCTCAGTCCTGACGGGACTGTGTATGCTCACATCATCCCTGTGCGGACCTGCGGCGAACATCGCATATGCTGTAGACTTTGACGTGCCTGAAGGGTGGGTACTTATAACAGAAAAGTCAGGTACCTGCGGCGATAATATTACATGGCTGCTCGAAACCAACGGGACACTGACCATCAGCGGATCAGGAAAAATGTACGACTATGACTTTGATAACCGGCCTCCATATTTAGATCGCTATTCTCCTAACGTTAGGAATATCATCGTTCAGGGAAAGGTGACGCATATCGGAAACTATGCATTCTATGGATGCGAGAGCGTAGAAACTGCGACCATTCCGGACAGTGTTACAAGTATCGGCGATCATGCATTCGATCGCTGCTGCCGCATGACCACGTTCAATATCCCGTCCAAAGTGACAAGTATTGGTGAGAGTGCTTTTTGTGGTTGCAAGGTTCTGCCAGCTGTGACGATTCCGAAGGGCGTGACGGTCATCAACGACTATGCTTTCTTTGGCTGCGATAGCCTAACCTCTTTGAAGATTCCTGATGGTGTGACAAGCATCGGATTATTTGCTTTCAGTTCCTGTGGGAATCTGACATCTGTGACCATCCCGGACGGCGTAACAGATCTTAAGAGCGGTTGTTTTTCTCATTGCACGAACCTGAAAACTGTGAACCTCCCGAAAAATGCAAAATACATTGTGGATCAGGCTTTCGAGGAATGCACAAATTTGACAACTGTGAAAATTCCGGACAGTGTGGAGTGGATCGGAAATTCGGCTTTCAGGAAATGTTCTAGCCTGACATCTGTGAACATTCCAGCTAACGTGTATTCGATCTCAAGCTGGACGTTTGCTCAATGTCCGAGTCTTACCGCAATTAATGTTTCTGCAAAGAATGCGGAATATACCAGTGTTGACGGAGTCGTCTATTCCAAAGATAAAAAAGATCTGGAGGTCTGTCCCGGCGGTAAAAAAGGCGCATTTACTGTTCCGTCAACTGTGAATAAAATCAAGTCCTATTCTTTTTATGGATGTATGGGTGTTACCTCCGTGACCATTCCTGAGAATGTGCGATTCATCGAGGAATATGCTTTTCGTGAATGTGGAAACATGACTTCTGTGTTTATGTCGGATTCTTTTAATTGGATACAGGAGGGAACGTTCGCGGACTGCTCGAGTCTGACATCCGTGACCTTACCGGATGAAATGAAATATATTGATAAACTTGCTTTTTCAGGCTGCTCTAGTCTGACCTCTGTGACGATCCCGGAAAGTGTGACAAACATCGGAAAAAGTGCTTTCGAGAATTGCCGGAAACTGAGTTCTGTCAGAATCCTGAACCCTGATTGCAAAATATATGACGACGCAAGTACGTTCACTACCGCTAAAGATATTTTCATTGGCGTTTTCCGCGGCTACGAGGGCAGTACCATACAGGAATATGCCAAGAACTACGAGCGTAGATTTGCAGTTCTAGAAGAGGAGAAATTCGCACTCGGTGATCTGAACGGCGACGAACATATCGACGTAACAGACATTACAATTCTTTCTACGCATCTTCTCTGTGATAAAAAAATGAAAAGAGCAGGACTTAAGGCAGCCGACGTGGACAGCGACGGAGAAGTTGCTCTTACAGACCTTGCAAGACTCAGACAGTATGTTTCAAAGATAATTACTGAGTTCTGATAAAGTAAAGGGGAAGTTCTTTTACAAAACAAGACCGGAAGCAGAAGTGAAATTCTGTTTCCGGTTTTTATTTTATCTGATTTACAATAATTCATACTTGACGTACACAATAATAAATGTTATGATTGTATATATGAATAATAGTGGATAAAAACAAATATTCACTTGTTAATATAATTAATGGGTTGAAAATCTGAAGATGATATGTACGGTACATCTGAATAAAGTGCTGGAAACGATGGGGCAGAAAGAAAGAAACATGGATAAAAATGAGATAATATTATTTGAGACTGATGATCATACAGTAAAGCTTAATGTAAGCACGGACGGAAATACAGTTTGGTTAAGCAGAACACAGCTTGCAGAATTGTTTGATCGTGATATCAGTGTTATAGGTCGTCATATTAATGCTGTATTCAAAGAAAATGAACTTGATAGAGAGAGTAATGTGCAAAATTTGCACATTACTAATAAACTCAAACTTCGCACATCAAAAATGACTGTGCATCTTGAAAATTCAATAGTAAGCGCCGCAAAAGTAACTAAATCAAGCAGCTTTT
>JBGUVZ010000139.1:0-3415 GCA_045220685.1 Oscillospiraceae bacterium
TTTTACTGTATCTTCAGCCGATATATACCTGCCCAGATCCATATCGGCACTAAGTGACTGAATAGTATTTTCTGACACTCCGCACAAACTAATAGGTGCTTCTTTCTTTTCCGTTCCTGCAAGAGTCATTTCACCGCCCGACAATATTACCTGACGGCGAACTTTGCCATTAAATTCTTCTTCAAAAGCCCCCATCATTTCATCAGTAATCGCCGATCCACTGAAGTCACCGGTTTCCATATAGTCTTCCTTTAGAAATCCGACTATAAACTGATTACCAGACATGAAACCGTTCATAGTTGCACGAACAGTCTTTCCGAGTGTGCTTCCTATTGTATTAATAAGAATTACTGAACTAATTCCGACAATAATACCGAGTGTAGTAAGAAAAGTTCTCATTTTACTGCTGGACAGGCATTTCCAGGCTGAAATAATATGTTCTGTAATACTCATATCATCCCGCCATTCCTTTGATCTTCAGCTTATCACCCTCGTGATGTTCTGAAGCATTTCCAACTATAAGATCTCCTTCGTTCAGCTGATCAGAAGTAACTTCAACATAAAAGTCAGCTTCATAGCCCTTCTTGACAGATACTTTTTCAGCTATATAATCCTCGCCCTTTTTAACAGCCTTGAATACATAACTGCCGCCGTTTCCGTCATCAACAATTGCATCATACTGTACTGCAGGAATTGATCCCATGTTTACCAGATATATTTTTGCCGAAGTATAAACATTGTGTCTGAGTTTATCCATAACCGATTTGTCGGTTATTTCAAGTTCAACAGCATAGCCGTCACCAGCAGCATTATAAATGTCTGATACTTTTGTAACTTTACCGCTGATCTCTTCAGCACCAGTCAGAGTCGTTTTGAACGATGCCTCCATACCAGTTTTAATATCAAGAATGTCTTTACTGTTTACGTACGCCTCAACTTTATAACTGCCAAGTGTACCGATTCTGAAAAGACCTCCGTCAAACGCATAACCGCCTTCAGAAGCATAGCAGTCAGCAATAATTCCGGACTTAGGAGCTTTAACCACGAGATTTTCCTTTTCCTCTTTCAGCTTTTTCAGCTGTTCTTCATAGTCTCTGATCTCAGCCTCGCTGTCTGTAAGGGTTTTGATATAATCGCTGCTGCTCAGCGATTCAGCAACTCTTTTCTGTGCTTCTTTTGCCTGATCAAGAGTTTTCTGGGCTGCACGTATCTGATCATTGATAGGTTCAAGCTGCTGCTGATACTGATTGTACATATTATAATACATTGCCTGTTCGTTCGGATCAGAAGTGGAATAGCACTTATCAAAATATTCCGAATACTTAGCATAAGTATCATCATAAAGCTTTCTAGCTGAAGCAACAGCCATTGATGCACTTTCCACCTGAAGAGCGGCCTGCTTACGACTGTATTCAGCAGAACCGGCTTCACTGTTACTGTCAAGTGAATCAGCTGCTTTCTTATCAGCAATGAATTTTTCAATTCTCTGTATCTGTTCATCAAGATCTGAGGATTCAAATTCACAAAGGACATCGCCTTCGTTTACATGATCGCCAAGTTTTACATTAACTGATTTTATCTTCTGTGTTACATTGGTCGAAACTGTCTGAATATCATCCATTACAACTTTTCCGGTTGCAGATCTGTAATCATTCAGTACTCTGCTCTCAAACGGAATAACATAATCATAATCATTAGGATTACTGTCAAGAGATATTCTGAGAGAAGCAAACCATCCCAAAAACGCAGCAAGAAGAACCCAGAAGATAACCGTCTTTATTATTTTTCTGGTTTTCTTTTTGTTTCTTATAGATTTTTCTTTCATTTTTTGTTTGTCCTTTCACGTTCTATTCATATCTCAGCGCTTCAACCGGCTGCATCTTAGCTCCCTTGTTTGCAGGATAGAGTCCGAATATAAGGCCTACTGCAAGTGAGAATGTAGTTGAAATAATTATCGCATTCAGTGAAGGCGTAACGTGTATATCTGAGTTCAGCAGGAAATACTGGATAGATTCATTAGGTACAAGTGATATAAGCCTGCCGAGATTTGATTCGATTATCATGCCGAAAAACATACCAAGGAATACACCAACAGCACACGAAATAAGACATATAAGCGCAGATTCAAAAAGGAACTGTGCTCTTATAGTACTGTTTCTCGCACCAAGAGCCTTTTTGATTCCTATCTCCTTGGTTCTTTCAGTTACCGTAACAAGCATGGTGTTCATAAGAACAATACCGCCAACCAGAAGCGAAATAGCAGAAATTACAATAAACGCAACAGTGATAATCGAAACTGCACCTGTTATTGTTGAAAGCATTGTCATCTGATCTTTTACAGTAAAACGATAATCTTCGTCTGAACCATATTTTTCAAGAGCAAAGTTTCTGATCATTTCCTGTGCCGTAGTTGTATCTGTAGGATCTGCAGGAACGAACTGCACAAGGTTAAATCCGTTTACAGAACTGCTTTCTTCAAGGTCTGCAATATCACGAATAAACTGTGAAGGGCAGTAAACTGCTGTTTCCATATCATCAGTTCTGAGATCAGCAGACTTACCGTCTGAAATATATTCATACACACCTATTACGACAACATTACCCGAAACTTTGATAACCACATCATCTAATGGCATATAAGTTTCCGGATCATACTGAGGAACTGAAACCTGACCCTGAAAATCAAGTACCTGACCAACAGCATCAGCAGAAGAACCAAACAAAGCCTTGGCAGAAATATCAGAAATAACTATTACCGGCTTACCGAATCTGGATTCATTCCTGTTAAAAAATCTGCCGTTAGTAAGCCTCATTTTTGATGTTACTTCATATGAAGAAGTGACTCCCTGCATAGTAACATTTGACTTATGCTTATCATCAAGCATAAAATTACCGGAGACATTTACAGAGGAATTGCTGGATATATCGAGTATCTCTCCATTGGTGGAATCTATAAAATTATAGATTTCATCTTCAGTGAAAGGATATTTGCGATCAAGCTTATGATCTTCATCACTGTCAACATCAATACCTGAAATAAAATAAATCGTATTTCCGCCTGTTGCGTTGATCATATACTTTTCAGCGATATTGCTGATAACATCACCAACAGAAACGATCAGAAGAACAGAACTGAGACCGATTATAATACCGATCATAGTAAGAATTGTTCTCTTTTTATTGAGAACAAGAGAATTGTATGCCTGACGTAAATTCTCAAACAGCATCATTGTTCTCACCTCCGGCATCCTGTACCTTTGTTCCGGTATCAGAAACTACAGAGCCGTCGGAGATCGTAATTATTCTCTCTGTTTCCTTTGCAAGTTCAGGGCTGTGAGTGATAAGGATTATTGTTTTCCCTGATTTATGAAGCTTATGGAAAATATCCATAACTATACGGCCTGTTTTAGTATCA
>JBGUVZ010000140.1:0-8100 GCA_045220685.1 Oscillospiraceae bacterium
TAGTCAAGTACTGCGATAGCTGACTGGATCATCTGACCTTCCGTACTTTCTGCTTCAGGGAAGTAGTACCAGTCTTCATATTTTTCATCGAGATATTCCTGCATCTCGCGGTCGGATGAAAGATAAAGCTTGTAACCGCCGCTGTTAAACATTTCAAGTCCTTCGGCACGTGATTCAAGATTGTTCTTTTCCTTGAGGTAATCGCCAATCTCGTTGAGTGCAGTTTCAAGAGGCCATGAAAGAATTGCCGGGTTTTCAAACTCGTCGTCGCTTTCAGTGAGCTTCTTGTAGTTCTTGTATTTTTTCTGGAACTCAGGCATTGTTGTAAGGAGAATTTCCTGGTTCATAGCTTCTTCGTATTCCTCTGCGGAAATAACGCCGAGCTCGAACATCTTGTAAAGGCAGACTTCCTTACGTTCCTTGTTTGCTTCGAATTCCTCGACAGGATTGTATTCGTTAGGTGCTTTCGGGATAGCAGCCAGAACTGCTGCCTCTGCAATTGAAAGCTCAGTTGCAGATTTTCCGAAGTAACCGATGGATGCGGCTTCAACGCCGTACATGTGGTATCCTTCAACATCGCTGAAGTAGATCTCGTTGAGATAAGCTTCGAGGATGTTGTCCTTGGTGTAGTTCTTCTCGAACTTCATTGCTCGGAAGATTTCTCGCATCTTTCTGTCCCATGTCTGCTCGTCATCGTGTGTAACGTTCTTGATGAGCTGCTGGGTGATGGTCGAACCACCGAATTCTGCACGGTGTACACCGATCTGGTTGAGTGCAAGGTTCAGGATAGCGGCACTTGTTCGCTTGAAGTCAACACCTTCGTGTGCGTAGAAACGTTCGTCTTCGATACATACGAAAGCGAACTTTACATGATCAGGAAGTGCGTTTATATCACACGGAAGCTTTACGTTATGCGATTCAGGTGTTACCTTGAAGATAAGTTCATACTCTTCAGTCTCCGGATTCATTTCGTAAACGTAGGACGCGAAGCTTTGCTTGAAGGCGTCGAGTACTATTGCATCGGTGGAGTCCATGAAGTTCATCAGGTAGACTGCAACAGCAGTTCCTACTATAGTACCTGTGAGTATGAACATCAGGAAAAGAGTAAATATCGCAGTTCCGATACCCTGGAGTGTTTTCTTTAAAAAATAAAACCCTATATACAGTTCTCTTGTTTTTCGGTCTCTCGGAGGTTTGCCGCCGTAAAACTCATACATTCGCTGTTTTCGTTTTCGCCTGCGTACTTCCTCGTAATCGGAATGGGATCCTTTATACTGGTCAGCGATCTCTTCTGCAATGTCGCCGATTCTTTCGATCACCTTTTCCACAACAGACCGTTTTTTATTGTTGTTATCCATTGGTCTGCTCCTTTCAGAAGCGTAAGATGGAAACGCCGTGGTAATTTTGACGTTCTCTATAATTATATCACATAAGTTTGCCTTTGTTAATATATTTCTTTGAAAACCGAAAGTGATTTGTTCAAAAGGTGATAAAAAGAATGTTTCTGAGAAATAATTTGTAGAGTCTGACTATCACAGGGCTGATTCCGTTGCCGGAACAGTGGTTTCAGCCGCAGCCGATGTGACAGGGACAGTGGTCTCAGGCACGGCAGATGTGACAGGAAGAGCGGACTCAGACACTGCCGATGTGACCGGAGCAGGGGAGGCTGAAGCCATGAGAACAGGCAGAGGATGAGATTTTTTACATGTATCCGGCTGATCGGCTTTGTAATATCCCTTACCGCCCCACGGACATCTTTTCGATGACTGTTTTCCGGTCTCGGCGCAGTAGGCGGATATTTTTACATTTTCACATTCAGGGAATGAAGCACCGGAATCAACGGTGTCAGCATAGTTGCCGAAAACGTTCTTCCAGATCTCAGGAGATGATGCATCTTTCAGCGCCTGCGAGTTTATTCCGTTGTCATAGCCGACCCATACGGATGAAACGTAGTCTTCAGTCAGTCCGATAAAGAGTATGTCACGGTAGTTTTCCGTGGTGCCGGTCTTTCCGCACAGTTCCTTGTTCTGCAGAGCTGCCTTTTTACCAGTTCCGTTTTCAACGACTCCGCGGAGCATCTTTCTCATGATAAAGGCGGTCTCTTCACTTATCACGCGTTCGCCCTTCCAGGAGTCGTTTTCCAGATATACTCGTTCTGAAAAAGAATCTCCTATTCTTTTTACAATGTGAGCTTTATGCCATACTCCTCCGTTTCCGAAAGGCATGTAGGCGTTTGTAAGATTCACAAGCGAAGGACCTGATCCTGTTGCCCCAACGCCCACAGCTGCGTATGTAATGTCCGTTTCCGGATCAAGATCAAGCTTCATGGTATTGTGCGCGAATTCAAATACATTTTCAACGCCGAACATATTGCACAGCTGTGCCGAACCGGTGTTGTAGGATTCCGCAAGGAAAGTGTACACAGGATATGATTTGCCGGTGTACTTGTTGTTGTAGTTGGCAGGCCATTCATTCTCGTCAGCAACTCCGGCAGGAAGAGGGGAGTCCACAAGGAACGTTGACCAGTTTATAAGATTGTTTTCAATTCCGTAGCAATAAGCTGCCAGCGGCTTGATGGTCGAACCCGGCTGACGGCAGGCATCTGTGGCGTTGCTCCAGCAGAAGGATGACGGTTTTTCACCTATTCCTCCGCATATGCCCTTTATTTCGCCGAAGTAGTCCATGACAACGGCTGCGGCATCAGCGTTTTCCCACTGCTCATTGCCGTCTTCATCAGTGTAGCAGGCCATCTCTTCCGGAAAATATGTAAGGTCGGACATGTTTCGTTCCAGTTCGTTCTGGATATCTTCGTCTATGGTAAGGTAGATCTCGTATCCGCCGCCCATGAATTCCTTCATGCCGTCCTCGTAGCTTAAGTTTTTGTATTCACAGATAAAATCGCAGAATTCCACCAGGGCTGCGTCCACAGCCCATGAAGTTACATCAGGATTTTTAAAGTCTTCGCTTATTTCAGATATTTTCACTTCGGCTTCATCACCAGGATGAACGAAGTTCATTTTTTCTTTTCGTGCTTTTTCAAAGCTTTCCGGTGAGATGTATCCGGCTTCAAACATCTTTCTTAGGCAGTAAAGCTGACGGTCACGGTTACGTTCGTTTCCGCCAAGAGGGTTTCTGAGTTCCGGATTCTGTATTACTGCGGCAAGGCAGGCTGCTTCAGCAGCAGTCAGATCCTTTGCGTGCTTTCCGAAGTATCCGGCGGCTGCCGCTTCAACACCGTACATATTATATCCGTTTTCAGTCTGACCGAAATAGATGATGTTAAGATATTTTTCAAGTATCTGATCCTTGGTATAGTGCGTTTCCAGACTGACGGCACGGGATATCTCGCGTATTTTTCTGTCAACGGAAAACTCGTTGTCCGAAGTTATGTTTTTAACAAGCTGCTGCGTAATTGTTGAACCGCCGGTAACTTCTTCAGTTGTTATGAAGCCTGCAGTTCTTAAAAGTTCCTTTGCCATAGCAGCGGAAGTAGTGAAAAGGTCGATGCCTTCGTGACTGTAAAAACGTTCGTCCTCGATGCTGACAAAGGCCATTTTGACATGATCCGGAAGAGTGGATATATCTATTTCCTTTTTGGCATTTCCCGTGTACGGAGTTACTTTATAAATAAGTTTATCCTCACCAGTTGCTTTGTCAGTACAGTATATGTACGATGACTTTTCCTTTTCCGGTTCCGGAATATATACCTCAGTTACATTCGCAAGTTTTTCAGAAGCGGCAAATACAGCAGCAATGGAAAAGCCTGCAAACGTAACCAGCAGTATAAGCGTTATACACAGAACGGTGGTTATAACTATCCATATAAACTTCGATATTTTCCCTGCGGCTTTTTCCATTTTCTCACTTCCTTTATATAATCCCTGCGGAGCATTTCTGTACTTTATAACTGTTCAGCATGTTTTCTCATGTACAATAAATTTATATATCGGGTGCCGGAAATGTTATTCCGGTGATTCGCCGCGTTTTTTCTTTACAGCATTTATAATTGCAAGGAATACGAAAATAAATATAGTACCGGTAACAGCGCCGGAGAAATCTATCATTACATCCACCGGGCTTCCGCATCTGCCGTCGGTGAAAAGCTGGTGCATTTCGTCAGTAGCAGCGTAGAGAAGACAGAAGGGAAGAGTGATGAAAAATCTTGTTTTGGTCTTTTTGAAATAAAGTGTGGAGTTGAGAAATGCAATAACGCCGAGCAGGGCGTATTCTGAAAAATGTGCTGCCTTGCGGATGTAGAAATGCATTCCTTCAACTATTTCTTTCTGTTTTTCGTACGAAAAAGTTTCGAAGTCCTTTACGGTGAGACTTGCTATTTTATAGGTTATTCCTTCACTGAGATTGCCGGAGATGTCAGCGTTCTGCGATGAGAATACGAAGATCATTACCATGCAGGCGATGAGGCATATAAGTCCGGCTGTTCTTTTCTTTGTCATTGGTTATCCTTTCAATACTATAAAAGCGTTAAGCCCTTTACAGAGCTTAACGCTTCCGGTTTTTCTTAAGAAAACGCTGATTTATCAGCTATCCGTTAAGAATTTAAGAATCTGAATTTTCTCTTTTTAACGTCGAAATATCTGTATGCATCGTCCGGGTTTGTTGCGTCAGAACCTCTGAAACGAACTTCTCCGTTGATTGTAAGAACGTCGCGGTCTGTTTCGTCTGATGACCATTCCGGTATGATGTTAAGCTTGTTCTTTCTGACATTGTAAACGGTTCTCTTGTAACCTTTTTCAATGAACTTGATGCTGCCGTAGTCGATGTCGTATGTATTAGGCTCGATAACTACTCGTGTTGAACCTTCAGATGAGTCTGTGATGTCAAGAACGTAACATCTGTATGTCTGTGAAGGTGAAGTTGAATGGAATGTAACAACGTCTATTGTGTTTCCTGCAAAAATGGAAACATAGAGATAATATGCGAGAATACATATTACATAGAGAAGAAGGTATATGGTACCGAGTATTGTTTTGATACCTTCTCCTGCGCCGCTGCAGAAGAACAGCACCACCGCAAGTATGCCGAGCGGTATAAGCATTATCAGGTTATCTGGACTGTAGTAAAGTACAACTATCGGAAGATAGAACAGAAGTCCGAACAGTCCGGCTATCGAAGTAAGTATCTGTTTTCTGGTGTATATCATTGCTCCGCCGAATATAACGGCAAGAATTATTTCCAGAGCAGCGAATGCCGGTTTGCTTACGATCTGTACATCATAATAAAGTGAGGCGAATGCAAGAAAGCCCATGAGCCCTGCGTAACCGAAACTGATAAGGGACATTACCGGTTTTATCAGTGAACGGGTATTTCTATTTTCAGGCAAATAGTATTCCTCCTTAGATTGTTCTGTTGTTCTCGGCCGGCAAGTACCGGAAAACGCTCCGGACAAAACCGACTTCTATAATTATAACATTTTATATTGGGAGTTACAATAGTTTTAGTGAAATATTTTTGCCTGAAAACGTAGTTAACCAGAAACGTCCCTTGCAAGCAAGGGACGTTCCTGGTTATGATATAGGGATTATTGGGGATTTATATTCTACGTTGGGGTAAACGTAAAATACCGTTATTCATATACTCGACTTTCCGAATTTGTTATCTGACTTATGGGACTCTGTTTTGTTTTCCCTCATCGAGTATGGTTATATTATAATCAGCTTATGTGTACGGAATATGTTAGTTTTGTGAAAGTTCTGTGAAAACGCTGGAAATGCTATTAAGTAATTCGATGTTGTTGATTAAAAACAACAGGCGGCAAAAATGCCGCCTGTATTTGTGCAAAATATCAGTTTAGATACAAATAGACTCTTTATCACGCTTGATCTTGAACCAGAAAGTAGTTCCGGCACCCAGTTTGCTCTGGACACCGAACGGGAAATTGTGTGCTTTAAGAACGGCACGTACTATTGAAAGTCCGAGGCCGGTACCCACAACCTCTCGTTTTGTTTTCTCTGCGCGGTAGTACTTTTCAAATATCTGGTGGATATTATCTTCTGAAATTCCCTTGCCTGTATCTCTTATCGAGATCTTCACAAAGTCTTCTTCAGTTTCCATGGTGACAAATATCTGTTTGTCTTCGCCGGTGTAGTTGATCGCATTGTTCACAAGATTGTAGATGACCTGTTCGATCTTGCCGATGTCGCACTCTACAAGTACCGGCGGATGTTCAGTATAGTTTATAGTATAGCCGTTTGCTTCGGAAAATTCCTTGTAGCGTTCCATTATGTCATGGAGCTTGGCGCTTATATCAAAACTTGCAATGTTTAAAGGCTGTCTGCCGTTTTCAAGTTTTGAAAGATCAAGAATATCATTTACAAGCTGAGCAAGCCGGTCTGTTTCCTTTATTATGATGCCGAGGTGTTCCTCACGCTTTTCCTTGCGGTCACCGGAAAGATCACGTATCATTTCCGCATAGGCCTTTATCATTGTAAGAGGAGTTCTTAAGTCGTGCGAAACGTTGGCGATAAGATCACGCTGCAGCTCGTCGATCTTTGAAATTTCCGAAGATGCGTAGTTAAGCGTTTTTGCCAGCTGCCTTGTCTCAGCAAACTGTCCGCCTTCAAACTCTGTTTTATACTCGCCCCTTGCCAGATTGTTTGCCGATTCGGTAATGTTCTGTATCGGCTTTGCAAGGGATTTCGACATGATAAGAGCGACAATTACGGAAATCAGTATCATCAGCACGGTAACAAGATAAGTGCTCTTTCTTAGCATCGCTATAGTTGTTTTTACCGGTGTGATCAGTGTGTTTACTATAAGGTAGCAGCCCTGATTCGATTTTTCGTTTTTCAGTACGCAGCATATTACGACGACTTTGGTGTCCTGAGTGGAACCCGGACCGCTGGTTGTATATTTTCCGCCTTTCAGGTTAGCGTTCGTCTGCAGAAAATCAATCTCATTTCTTGAAAACTGAAGCGCCATACCCTTGCTGTTTTCGTGAACTATTCTGTAGTTCCGGTCAACCAGCATGTAGGAAAGCTCGTTTGTGGAAGCGAGGTCATCATAAGCTTCTATGAGTTCATTTAAGTTTTCCTCGGTGATCTCGTCGTACTGATCAAAGTATTCCGACATTGTATCGGTGGCTTTCTGAGCAATTCCGATACGTTCATTTTCATAGAATTTATTAAGGAAAAGGATCTGTGTGCCCCAGAGAAGGGCAAGCGAAAGAACAACAAGCAGAAGATAGCTCATCAGTATGTGGTAACGGATGCGGAATCCTTTACCTGGCTTCTTTTCCTTTACGACCTTTGTTTTATTCAGCTTCAAACTTATACCCCATTCCGCGGAGAGTGATTATGAATTTTCTGTACTCACCGAGGCTGTTACGGAGCATTTTGATGTGTGTATCAACAGTTCTGTCATCCCCGAAGAAGTCGTATCCCCATACACTTTCCAGAAGTTTGTCACGTGACATTGCTAGGTTCTTGTTCTTGACAAGGAAGAAGAGAAGATCATATTCCTTAGGCGTCATCGAGGTTTTCTGTCCGTTTACATAGACCTCACGGCCGGCCATATCGATCTCAAGACCTTCGAATTTAAGCTTTTCAGAAGCCTGTTCGGCAGGTGCGGCGTTTCTCTTCATGACTACCTTTATTCTTGCCATAAGTTCCTTCGGTGAGAACGGCTTTACAACGTAGTCGTCAACGCCTATTTCGAAACCGAAAAGCTTGTCATATTCCTCGCCTCTGGCCGAAAGCATAATTACAGGTATGCTCTTTATTTTTTTAATTTCCTTGCAAGCGGAATAACCGTCAAGCTTAGGCATCATTACATCCATTACGATAATATCAAAGTCATTGTTTTTAACAGCTTCAATGGCCTGCATGCCGTCTTCGGCTTCTGCGACCTCATATCCTTCAAATTCAGCGTATTCCTTTACAACATTTCTGATGTTTGATTCGTCGTCTACTACAAGTATTCGGCTCATTTTTTTCTACCTCCTGTATGATCCGGATGTTATGGAAACGCTGATTTATTCATAAATCAGCGCGGGGTGCGGGGCGAAGCCCCGCAATCTCAACACCCCGGCAATCCGGCTTCGCCGGATTGCCGCCTTAATAAGTGTTTCCTTAAATTTATACC
>JBGUVZ010000141.1:0-2370 GCA_045220685.1 Oscillospiraceae bacterium
CTTCATCGGATCTTTTCAGACGTGCAGTCTCGTCTGAACGCATGGAACGTGAGAGAAAATTCCTTGTACGTCTCGGTGACCTGGGACTTGACGATCCGGCTTTTGAAAAGTTTAAGGACTCGGACAGCATGGTGCAGGGTATCGTCGATATGTACTTCGAGGAGGACGACGGTCTGGTGCTTGTTGACTACAAGACCGATCATGTAACAGATATGTCGCAGCTTGTGGAAAACTACTCGCTTCAGCTTGAAGTTTATCGTGCCGCGCTTGAAAGAATCGAAAACAGGCAGGTTAAGAGCGCAGTTATCTATTCACTTAAACTTGGAAAATATGCAGAAATATCAAAACAGTGATCTGCCGATCACTGTGGGGTCCGGGGCGAAGCCCTGTGTTCTCCCTTTCCGCAGATCCGGCGAAGCGGGATCTGCGGCATGAACAAAGAAAAAATAAAGAAGATAGGGGAAAATTATGGATTACAAATACAAAGCATTTATAAGTTATCGCCATCTTGAACCGGATATGCAGGCTGCTGAAAAACTTCAGAAGCTCCTTGAAGCATACAAACCTCCGAAGAATCTCGGAAAGACAAAGGAAAACTGGCGCATCTTCCGTGATGTATCGGAACTCCAGTCAAGCAGTGACTTAAGTGAGGACATAGTAAACGCTATTGAGAGTTCTGAGTTTCTCATAGTCATCTGTTCGCCGAAATACAAAGAGTCAAAATGGTGTATGCAGGAACTTACGCGTTTCCGTGAACTTCATGACAACACCAACAAGAACATAATTACACTTCTTGTAAGCGGTGATCCTCATGAAGCCTTTCCGGAGGAACTTACCTACACTGAAATGACCACCACAGACGAAAAAGGCGAGGAAGTCAAGGTAAAGGTGGAAGTCGAGCCTCTTGCAGCCAACATAAAGGCGGATTCACTGAAGGAATCCATGAAGAAGCTTGACACCGAGTATCTTCGTATAGCAGCTCCGCTTCTGGAATGCGATTTCAACGATCTGTACCAGCGTGAAAGACGCCGTGAGGCTGCCCGCAGAAGAAGGATCTTCGGAGTGGTATCGGGCGTGCTTTCTCTTATTACAGTTATCAGTGTCGCATCTGCTGTGACGATCAACGGAAAAAATGTTGAGATAAACAAGCAGAACACTCAGATAAAGGAACAGAACGAGCAGATAGAGCAGAAAAACAAGGATCTTCTTGTTGAGAACGCAGGACATCTTGCATCAGAATCGGAAAATCTTTTTAAGGAAAACAACCTTGTAAAGGCCGTGAAGAAGGCGGTTGAAGCGCTTCCTTCTGACGGCGAGGACAAACCGGTAATACCTGAGGCAGAATATGCTCTGTCAGGTGAACTCGATGTGTTTAATAATGAACAGATAATGCCGAGACTTGCCCTTAAGCATGAATGTACAGTTGAAAAACTGTCGTTTATGGGTGAAGGAAAGACCATAGTTTCGCAGGATGCTACAGGCATATATTTCTGGAATCCTGAGACCGGTGAACTCATAAAGAAGATATCAGTTTCCGACGGCGAATTTGCTTCGGCGGCAAACAGCAGCTCAAATGAGTTTACAGTACATTTCGATGCGTCAGCTGATACCACCGGGACTAAGTATACCTTTACAGGACCTCCGAGCAGCACTATCGGAGAAACAAGTTCTGTATATAACATGATCTATACCGGATTTTCACATGATCTTACTGACGAAGAACCGGGTTTCGGCGGTGACGTTTACCTTTATAATTCCGATAATACAGTATGGAGACTGGACGGAGCGACAGGCGAAGTAAAATGGAAAGCTGGTGCCTCGGAAAATGTATATGAATACAATAAAACAGTTTTTGACGAAAACTATGTTATCCGCATTTACCGCAATAAAACCGTCATGCCTTCCGGACTGGAGATGGCGGGAAGTGATTCCTATGCAGAACTCATTGACCGTGAGAACGGAAATATTACCGACACTGTAAAGGTAGCGGGTACGTCCGGAGACTCTTTCTCATTTGTGTTCAGCGATACTATTCTTGGAATACGTGACGGCGTGATGTACATTTTCTCAGATGAAGACGGAAAGATCTCAGCGTATGACATAAAAGATCACAGCCTGTCTCTGAAAAACGAGATCACGGCGGATACATCAGACTGGGGCATCAGCAAAGCAAGAATGCAGTTTATAAAAGATGAACCGGTGACAGCTGTCTGCAGTATAAAGGCTTTACAGAATGACACTGTTTTCACGCGTTATGATAAGGATATGAAAACACAGAAATGGCAGACGTCATTGCCGGAGAACTACAGTGAGGACGGAAAAATGTGTTTAATGCCGGCCGCTGATACCGGATATACCCATGATGTGCTT
>JBGUVZ010000142.1:0-4231 GCA_045220685.1 Oscillospiraceae bacterium
TTGTAGGAATCAACAAATGAATAATCAGTTTTTAGTTTAAAAATAACAAACCCCATGAGAATGATAGTTATTCAAACTCATGGGGTACGAAAAACAAAATCAGTAAAAGCTAATTAAAGATTCTTTACCTCTTCATCACTGAGCATTCTGTAGCCATTCGATGAAAGAGCCTCCTCAGCCTTTGCATAATCATCAACTCTGATAAGGATATGAGCAGATGCATCCTTCTTTGAAAGTGATGCATACATATACTCAACACTTACACCGTTCTTGTCAAGCACACTGAGAGCGCCTGCAAGTCCGCCCGGTATATCCTCAACATCAAGAGCGACAACATGATTAACTGCTACGGCATAATCCTTCTCCTTAAGGATAGCGGCACTCTTATCCGTATCGCTCAGAATGAGTCTGAGTATGCCGAAGTCATTGGTATCTGCAATGTTCATTGCACGGATGTCGATCTTATTATCCCCTAAGATCTTTAAAACGGCAGATAATCTGCCCGGTTTGTTTTCTACAAATACTGATAACTGTCTTACTTTTGATGCCATAACAATAATCCTCCTTTAATTCGAAAAATGATCATATCGTCGCTCCGGCTGTGCCTGAGCGACGGAGTGTGTGGCGGGGGCTTCGCCCCGCTTCCCTGCTGATCCGTGAACTGATCAGCACTTAATATCAGTGAAGCTTTCTTCTGTCAACAACTCTTACAGCCTTGCCTTCGCTTCTTTCGATAGTCTTAGGTGAAACAAGGTGTACCTTCGGGCTGATGCCGAGGATGAGCTTGAGTGCGTTTGTAAGTTCGCTTTCCTTCTTCTGGATCTCCTTGACAACGTCTGTGAACTGATCTGCAGGCATTTCAACATATACGTCAAATGTATCTGTGTTGTTTACACGGTCAAGTTCGATACGATAGTTCGGTGAGTATCCCTGTGCGATAAGAACTGTCTCGATCTGTGAAGGGAATACATTTACGCCTCTGATGATGAGCATGTCATCGCTTCTGCCCATAGGCTTTGCCATCTTGATGAGTGTTCTGCCGCATGAGCATTTCTTTCTTGAAAGAACACAGATATCTCTTGTTCTGTATCTGAGAAGCGGGAAGCCTTCCTTTGTAAGGCTTGTGAACACGAGTTCGCCCTTTGTGCCTTCCGGAAGAACTTCACCGGTGTCAGGATCGATGATCTCAGCGATGAAGTTGTCTTCGTTGATGTGCATACCTGTCTGTTCACTGCACTCAAAAGCAACGCCAGGACCGCTTGATTCTGTAAGTCCGTAGATGTCATAAGCCTTGATGCCGAGAGACTTTTCGATTTCCTGTCTCATTTCCTCAGTCCATGGTTCAGCACCGAAAATACCAGCCTTAAGGAAGTTGTCTTCCGGCTTGATGCCCTTTTCCTTCATTGCTTCGCCGAGATATGCAGCGTATGAAGGTGTGCAGCAGAGGATAGTTGACTTAAGATCCATCATGAACTGGATCTGTCTGTCTGTATTTCCTGATGACATAGGAAGTGTGAGACATCCTACCTTGTGTGAACCGCCGTGGATACCGAGACCGCCTGTGAAAAGTCCGTATCCGTAACATACGTGTACAACGTCTTCCTTAGTACCGCCTGCAGCTGTGATAGCTCTTGCACAGCAGTCTTCCCACATGTCAACGTCGTTCTGAGTGTAGTAGGCTACAACTCTCTTGCCTGTTGTACCGCTTGTTGAATGGATACGTACACATTCTGAAAGCGGAGCACCGAGAAGGCCGTCAGGGTAGCTGTCGCGAAGGTCTGCCTTTGAGAGGAAAGGAAGCTTGTAAAGGTCGTCGATAGACTTGATATCATCAGGTGTTACGCCCTTTTCCTCCATCTTTTTGCGATAGTAAGGTACATTGTCCCAGACGTGCTTGACCTGTTTTACAAGTCTTTCGTCCTGAAGTTTTTTCATATCTTCGCGGGACATACATTCGATTTCTTTATTCCAATATTTCTCCATTGGATCTATGCCTCCTGAATAAAATAAATGGTTTAGGGATTTGGTTTTTGTAGCCTACCCCCCCTGCCCCCCTCCCAGAGGGAGGGGGGGAGCTTACTTTGCTGCGTTTTTGCCGAGTTCAAATGCTTTTTTGTTGAGGTCGAGGAATTTTGGCGGGACGCACTGTTCGAGGGCCTGCTGCCAGATTTCGTCTTCGAAGTCTGTCTTTGTTGAAACGACGCCCATGAGGACTACGTTTGATGCCTTGGCATTGCCTGCTTCTTCTGCGAGTGAGAGGGCGTCAACTGCTGTAACGTCGATTCCCTTTGCACGCATCTTTTCTACGAGATCTTCAGGGTAAGCAGCTGCTCCTGTGATAACAGGCATAGGATCGAGCTTCTGAACTGAAGTGATGATCTTGCCGCCCTTCTTGAGGTATGGGAGCCATCTTGCTGCTTCGAGCTGTTCGAAGGAGATGATAACATCTGCCTCACCCTTTTCTATAACAGGTGAAAATACCTTATCACCGTATTTTACGTAAGTTACAACGGAACCGCCGCGCTGTGACATACCGTGTACTTCAGATACCTTAACATCAAATCCTTTTGCGAGAATAACATTTCCGAGGAGTCTTGACGCAAGAAGTGAGCCCTGTCCGCCGACTCCGACGATCATTACAGATTTAGTTTCCATTATGACAATTCCTTTCTGTTATGAATTTACGATAGAGTCAAACTTACAGAGTTCTGCACAGATACCGCAGCCTACGCACTGTGTGTGTTCGATAACTGCCTTGCCGTTTCTGATGGAGATAGCAGGACATCCGAGCTTAAGACACATCTTGCAGCCCTTGCACTTTTCTGTCTCCACCTTAAGAGGAGGATTGTGCTTAACGTACTTGAGAAGTGCGCATGGTCTTCTTGAAATGATAACTGAAGGAGCATCTGCTTCGAGTTCCTCGAGAATAGCCTTTTCTGTTTCCTCAAGCTTGTAAGGATCAACAACGCGTACTCTCTTGATGCCGATAGCCTTGCAGAGTTCTTCGAGATTTACTGCAGCAGCAGGATCGCCCTTTAAGTTCTTTCCTGTTGTAGGGTTCTGCTGGTGACCTGTCATACCTGTGATAGAGTTGTCGAGGATGATAACAGTTGAATTTGTTGCGTTGTATGCGATATTTACAAGGCCAGTCATACCTGAGTGCATGAATGTTGAGTCACCGATAACAGCAACTGAACGCTTTTCAGCCTCTGCACCTCTTACCTTGTTGAATCCGTGAAGAGCTGAGATAGAAGCACCCATACAGATAGTTGTATCCATTGCGTTAAGCGGAGCAACTGCACCGAGTGTGTAGCATCCGATATCGCCTGAAACTGTGATCTTGTTCTTTGAAAGAGCGTAGAATACGCCTCTGTGAGGACATCCGGCACACATTACAGGAGGTCTTACAGGAATGTTCTCGTCGAGTGAGATAGTTTCATTCTTCTTTCCGAGAAGCTTTTCTGCGATAACTGTCTGTGAGATCTCGCCGATATAACCGAAGATCTCCTTGCCCTTTACGTTTACGCCGATCTTTTTGCAGTGTGCTTCAAGAACGTCGTCGAGTTCTTCAATTACGATAACTTCGTCAAACTTTGCAGCAAAGTCCTTGATGAGCTTTACAGGAAGCGGATTTACCATACCGAGCTTGAGGTATGAAACTGTGTCACCAAGAGCTTCCTTTGCGTACTGGTAAGCAGCACCGCTTGTGATGATACCTGTCTTTGTGCCGTTATTGATCTCAGTTCTGTTAAGTGAAGATGTTTCAGCAAACTCGATGAGTTTCTGTGTTCTCTCTTCAACAAATACGTGTCTTGGCTTTGCGTAAGCCGGCATCATAACGTACTTCTGAGGATTTTTTGTATATTCCTTGAGTTCGAGTTCTTTTCTGTCTTCACATTCAACGATGCTCTGTGAGTGAGCAATTCTTGTTGATGTTCTTACAATAACCGGAGCGTCGAACTTTTCTGAAAGTTCAAAGGCTTCCATAACGAAATCACGGCATTCCTGTGAATCAGAAGGTTCGAGCATAGGAACCTTTGAAGCGATAGCGTGATGACGTGAATCCTGCTCGTTCTGTGATGAGTGCATTCCCTGGTCGTCAGCAACTGCGATTACCATACCTGCATTAACGCCTGAGTAAGATGCTGTGTAAAGCGGGTCAGCAGCAACGTTAAGACCAACGTGCTTCATACCGCAGAAAGATCTTGCACCGGCAATTGAAGCACCGATA
>JBGUVZ010000143.1:0-3955 GCA_045220685.1 Oscillospiraceae bacterium
CTTTGAAGGCATTGCATTTACTTTGACAATTTACGTAATAAACAAAAATAATAATTTCGTTTACTATATTTATTGAATTAAGTCCGCATATATGGTATAATAGAGAATTGCAGGGGAGGCATATTATGACCTTACAACAACTGAAATATGTAATAACAATTGCAGAAACCGGTTCCATAACTACTGCGGCGCAGAGGCTTTTTATTGCTCAGCCGAGTCTTTCGAAGGCTGTTGCGGAACTGGAAAAGGAAATGGGCATAACTATTTTTCACAGAAGCAACCGCGGAGTTTATCTTTCTGAGGACGGGACGAAGTTTCTTTCCTATGCCAGACAGATAATCGAACAAACGGAACTTCTGGAAAACGAATACAAGTCTTCTCCCCCGCCAAACAGAGCGTTTGCTGTGTCTTCGCAGCACTATGCATTTGTTGTAAATGCCTTTGTCGAACTGGTACGCGAATACGGACGGGACAAATACGAATTCTCGCTTCGTGAATTAAAAACAGCTGAGATCATAGAAGATGTCCGCACTCACAGAAGTGACATCGGTGTACTTTATCTCAGCAGCTTCAATCATGAAGTCATAAAGCACATTCTGCAGACGGAAGAGATCCAGTTTGTTCCGCTTTTCACTGCGAAACCACATGTTTTTGTAAGCAGGAAAAATCCTCTTGCAGGAAGAAAAAGTGTCACACTTGACGATCTGAAGGATTATCCGCGTCTTACATATGACCAGGGTGTAAAAAACTCCTTCTACTTCGCAGAAGAGCTTCATATCACTGCGGAAAGCCCGAAAAATATTGTTGTCTCTGACAGAGCTACACTGTTCAATCTGCTTATAGGACTTAACGGATACACTATCTCGTCCGGTATATTAAGTTCAGATCTGAACGGAAAAAACATTGTTTCAATACCGCTTGAAAGCAGTGAGCAGATGGAAATAGGATACATCATAACAACTGACAGACCTATGAATGAACTGACTGCAAGGTATCTTGAACACTTAAAGAGCTATATCGAAAAGCACTATCAGTCAAAATGATTCTGCCATAGCTTTTAGCTATGGCAGCAGATGCTTTTTTGATATTAACACATTGCTGAAACTGTATGATATAATAAGATCATTGAAAAGCGCGCTAAAAGAACGAATTAAAATGATCCCCTAATCAATACACGGAGGAAATGTGAAATGAAAACTTCAATAATCGGATACCCAAGAATAGGCTGCCTTCGCGAACTCAAATTCGCAAGTGAAAAATATTTCCGCGGCGAGATCACAGCTGCTGAACTTGAAAAGACAGCAAAGGAAATAAGAAGCTACAATCTTAACCTTCAGAAGAACAGCGGACTTGATTTTATTCCTTCAAACGACTTCTCATTCTACGACGGAATACTCGATACTGCTTTCCTTTTGAACGCAGTACCTGAAAGATATACTTCACTTGGTCTTAATACACTTGATACTTACTTTGCAGCAGCAAGAGGATATCAGGGCGACAAGGGCGACGTTAAAGCTCTTGCAATGAAGAAATGGTACAACACAAACTATCACTACATGGTTGCAGAGATCGATGACAGCACTGAGATCAAACTTAACGGTACAAAGCCTTTCGATCTTTTTAAGGAAGCTATTGACGCAGGCGTTAAGACAAAGCCTGTTGTTATCGGTGCTTTCACTTTCCTTAAGCTCGCAAGATACAAGGGCACAAAGAAGGCTGCTGATTTCGTTAAGGAAACTGCAAAGGCTTACTCAAATCTTCTTAAGAAGTTTGCAGATCTCGGAGCAGAATGGATCCAGTTTGACGAACCTTCACTCGTAAAGGATCTTACATCTGACGATATCAAGCTTTTCACAGATCTTTACAAAGCAATTCTCGCAGACAAGGGTTCAGTTAAGGTCATCGCTCAGACATATTTCGGTGATGTTCGTGACTGCTACAAGGAACTCTGCGGACTTGATTTCGACGGTATCGGTCTTGACTTCTACGAAGGAAAGAAATCACTCGAACTCGTTGAAAAGAACGGTTTCCCGAAAGACAAGGTACTTTTCGCAGGAGTTGTAAACGGCAAAAACATCTGGCGCAACAACTACGCAAAGACATTAAACATTTTAAATACACTTAAAAAGCACGCTTCTGAGATTGTGATCAGCACATCATGCTCACTTCTCCACGTTCCATGCACACTTGCAAATGAAACAAAGCTTTCAGAAAACGTAAAGAAGCACTTCTCATATGCTGAAGAAAAACTCGGCGAACTTGCTGAACTTAAAACTATCGTTTCTTCTGCAGATCCTGAAAAGACTGCAGAATTTACAAAGAACGCTGCTCTTCACAGCGAAACAAGAGAAGGCTGCAACCAGGCTGTAAAGGACAAGGTTGCCGCTCTTACAGAAAAGGATTTCGTAAGACTTCCTGCATTTGCAGAACGTGAACGCATCCAGAAGGATCGTTTCAAGCTTCCGCTCTTCCCTACAACTACAATCGGTTCATTCCCGCAGACAGCTGAAGTTAAATCAGCCCGTAAGCAGTTCAGAAACGGTGAACTCTCTGCAGAAAACTACGAAAAGTTCATCGAACAGAAGATTGCTGAATGCGTAGCTTTACAGGAAGAGATCGGTCTTGATGTACTCGTTCACGGCGAATTCGAACGTAACGACATGGTTGAATACTTCGGCGAATGCCTTGACGGATACATCTTCACAGAAAAGGCATGGGTACAGTCATACGGTACAAGATGCGTTAAGCCTCCGGTTGTATGGGGCGATATTTCAAGAGCAAAGCCTATGACAGTAAGATGGTCTGTATATGCACAGAGCCTCACAAAGAAGCCGATGAAGGGTATGCTCACAGGTCCTGTTACTATCCTTAACTGGTCATTTCCTCGTGAAGACATAACACTTAAGGAAAGTGCTTTCCAGATCGCACTTGCTATCCGTGAAGAAGTTCTCGACCTTGAAGCAAACGGCATCAGCATCATTCAGGTTGATGAAGCTGCTCTCCGTGAAAAGCTTCCGCTCCGTAAGTCAGACTGGAAGGAAGATTACCTTGACTGGGCAATTCCTGCATTCCGTTATGTTCACAGCGGTGTAAAGCCTGAAACACAGATCCACACACATATGTGCTACAGCGAATTCGCTGATATAATCAAAGAGATCGACGACATGGATGCTGACGTTATCACATTTGAAGCATCAAGATCAGATCTTACTATACTTGACGTACTCAAGGAAAACAACTTCCGTACAGAAGTTGGTCCTGGCGTATATGACATACATTCACCACGAGTTCCTTCAAAGGAAGAAATCATTGAAGCAGTCAGAAAGATGAAGGAACGTATCCCGGCTGAAAAGCTCTGGATAAATCCTGACTGCGGACTAAAAACGAGAGGAAATGCTGAAACTGTTCCAAGCCTTAAGAATCTTGTGGCAGCAGCATTAGAGGTTAGAAAATAAAAAATGAAAACTGCTGAAATATTCAAAACAAAAACTGTATTTTCACTTGAAATATTCCCGCCGAAGCCGGATGCTGACGAGAGCGTTATCTATAACACACTCGACCAGCTCACTGACATCTCCCCTGACTTCATAAGCGTTACTTACGGAGCAGGCGGCGGTAAGAACGGTGCAAAAACAATTCAGATAGCATCTGACATCAAAAACAAGTATAATGTTGAAAGTATCGCTCACATGCCGTGTATCAATCTTACAAAGGATCAGGCTGCGTCAATACTCGACAACATGGTGGCACACGGAATCGAAAATGTTCTCGCTCTCAGAGGCGATATTCCTGAAGGTACAGTATCACCGGGAGATTTCACTCATGCCGATGACCTTATCACTTTCATTCAGGACAACTATGACTTAAACATCCTTGCTGCCTGCTATCCTGAAGTACATCCGGAGAGTACAGGTGCTGTTGATGATCTTAAGTGGCTCAGACATAAGGTTGACTG
>JBGUVZ010000144.1:0-3181 GCA_045220685.1 Oscillospiraceae bacterium
GGCTTCGCCCCGCTTCACACGCTGATTTATTCAAATCAGCGTGAATTGTGTAATAGATCCCTGTACAAATTACAAAATTGTAATTACTATTGAATCGACCTGTAAATACTGTATAATTATAATTAGTGAAAAATAATCTGACGGTACTACATGTACCGGAAGGAGGAAAATATATTGAAGAAAAATGAATCCAAAAGCCGGGCACTGAGGCGCAAACTTCTTATTGCTCTTATAACCTCACTGCTTGCAGTCATGCTCATCTGCACAGTAATATTTGAACGTGTTTACAAACAAACTGCCCAGAATGTCAACGATCACTCAATGAAGCTGGCGGACAATACTATATCGGTCATTAACGACGCATATTACCAGCAGTTTCTTTATTCACTGCAGATAATTCTCAGGAACTATGTTAATGAATACTGCTACGAACTTGATAAATACGAAGAAGGAATTGATAAAGATTTCAGGACTTTCCTTGCCAATCAGACATCAGCCTTCTTTTATAATCCTGAAGAATACGTCTACTTCATGTATTTTGACGGTGTCATGACTACTTACACCATGCCTGATATCAGATATGCAGATCATATAATGAACAAGGCGTCAAGGGATCTCAGCAAACAGATTGCAGAAGATCCTGAAATCTATAACGGCACAACAAATCTTATGGATTTCATCGATTCAACAAGATATAAGCAGCAAGGGATGTATACAAAAAAAGGAAAAGGCTATGTAATTGCATGGGATAATATGAACAGGCACTCAGATTACGACATCTGCGTGGGTCTTATCATGACGGATATAAACGGATATTGCGAGCCGTTAAAAGAACAGGCAAACATACAGTCTGCTCTGCTGATGGATCAGCTTAACACCCTATTCAAAAAATATATTTATATAATGCTCGGCAGCATGGGTGCAATACTTGTCATTTTCATCATCATCTCAGCAGTTATATCAAAAAAACTTTCTGATCCGGTCATATCAGAACACGATATGCTCGTAAACTTAAACAACATGAAAACCACCTTCCTTTCAGATGTTTCCCATGAGCTGAAAACACCTCTTGCCGCTTTGTCAGGATATGCACAGAATGCAGAAATAGAACTTAACAAGAACGGTGACGCTGAACAGGTTACTGAAAAACTGAAACGTATTTCATCGGAATCCAACCGTATGGCACTTATGGTCACTCAGATACTAGACGCTACAAGGATCGAAGAAGGAAGACTTGTACTGGACCGTATGCCGTGCAGCCTTGACGAACTTGTACGTGAAACTATCGAAACGTATTTTGCCGTACTCAACAAGAACAACAATAAACTTGCTTTGCGTATTCCTCTGGACTTCCCTGCTGTAGATGCCGATCCGTCGAGACTTCAGCGAGTATTCGTAAACCTTATTTCAAACGCTCTGAAACATACACGAAACGGTACTATCGTTATCAAAGCCGAGGAAGAGGACGGATGGGCAAAAGTTACTGTAAAGGATACCGGAAGCGGTATCTCAGCTGAGGATATGCCGCACATCTGGGAACGTTACTATAAAGGAAAACATTCTGAGACCGGTACAGGTCTTGGACTGTTTATCTGCAAATTCATAGTTGAATCCCACGGCGGAAAGATATGGGCTGAAAGTGAACCCGGAAAAGGCACTGCTTTTATGTTCACTCTTCCTTTAAGTGACAAAAAATCAGGTTGACATGGGTCAAATTCTGTACTATAATTATATTATACGATGAAATTTATTCATCTGAAGTATGATTATTTTATTGAAAAAAACAAAGGAGAATCAAAAAATGGCTTTTAAAGTAATGGGCGTTTCAGCAGGACGTAAGGACAGTAACTGTGATATACTTCTTAAAGAAGCTCTTTTAGTCTGTCAGGAGATGGGGGCTGAAATTACAATGATCAACCTCAAGGACTATGAACTTCTCGACTGTACAGGATGTACTGCATGTACAATGGGTATGTCAATGGGCAAGCACACAGGCTGTTCACTTGATCAGAAGGACGACAAAAAGAAAATCATGGAAGTTCTTCTCGACCAGGATGCTGTAATTTTCTCAGCACCAACATATGCTCTTATGCCATCATCACTTTTCTTAAAATTTATGCACAGAAATCTCGCTTACGAGACAGCATTTCTTACAAAGATCGGTGCAATTCAGCCTCGTGACCGTATAGGCGCTCTTATCGCTGTAGGCGGATCAACACGTTCATGGCAGTCCATGGCTCTTGAATGCATGCAGGCTTCAACATTCTCAAACAGCTTCAAGATCATTGACATGTTCATGGCAACAATGGTTCCGGCTCCTGCACAGGTACTTCTTCACGAAGAAAAGCTTGCACGTGCAAGAGAGATCGGTGCTAACATAATGAAATCACTTAACACACCTGCTGCAGAACGCAAGTGGCTTGGTGAACCGGATGCAGGCTGGTGCCCGAACTGCCACAGCAACTGCTTATGTCTCGGCGAACCACAGTGGAGAGGTCTTCAGTACCCTATTGAATGTGCAGTCTGCGGCGCCGGCGGTGACCTTGTAAAGACAGACGACGGCAAGTGGAAGTTTGTAATTGCAGCAAACGGCCTTGAACGTGACCGTACATCAGAAGAAGGCAGAGGTGTTCACTGCGACGAAATCGCTGACACACAGGGCGGATTCTTCATGGATCCTAAGAAGCGTGAAGAAGTTGCTTCAAAGGTACAGAAATACAAGGATATCAAGTTCAAGGGTATCTGATAACATCCGCTTAAACTGACCTATAAATGCTTTATAAGAACCGGCGAGTACTCATGCAAGCCGGTTCTTTTTTATCACCTGTTTTTCATCTTTATTTCACTGAAATCCCCCTGTTATAGAATATAATTATAGCTAATAATATACGGAGGTGTGTCCGATGGTTTACGAAAAAGAATAAACAGAATGATCATATTCATATTTATATTTTTTTATAACGGAAATACTGATCATTTCCCGGATCAGCGCTTCCTAAAGAGACAACAAAGGAGGTTTAAGAATATGCCGGTAGATACAAAAGAAGTAGTTACCACGATAGCGTATATGATCGGTGTCCGGATGTCGGCACTTAAGTCCAGCTATCCTGAGTGTGAAGAGCTTATTGAAAAGCTGCGCGCTGACAAAGACGCCACAGTAATAAGATATCTCAGTAAACTG
>JBGUVZ010000145.1:0-3688 GCA_045220685.1 Oscillospiraceae bacterium
TTTGAATTGTTAACATAATTGTTGTCTTAAAAATATTATTACTAATTAAAAAATAACCCTTTCTAGCCGGAGTTCATTGATAGCTATTTCTTTTACTCCTTCATCTGTTAATACATATAGTTTTCCTTCTTCAGCCTCCTTAAATACTATAGTTACTGTTCCATATTTTTCAGAACTGCATTGAATTTCCTTAACAGTTTTAAAAATCTTTTCAGGTTTTGTTTGAGTAGCTTCTGGCGTATTATCTGAATCATCCGGTAAATCATCATCTTCAAGCAACTCAAGATCTTCAAGTTCAGCATCTGTCAAAGCAGTAGTTTCATCAGTTTTCTTGGTATTCGGTAAAGCAGTTACTTCACTGAATGCATCACTATTTTTAATGATTTGCGCCAGCTTCCTAACGTCCTTTAGAGTTATGGTTTCATCAGGTGTGATTTCCTGAAGCCATAAATCCACTTTGGTTTGATCCTGTTTATAGAGTCTGTTCAACTCAGTAACGGGAGCTACACCATCAAATCTGTTAGCATCGAACAGTTCCTGAATAGGAGGGTAGAGGGATAACAGGGAAAGCATATCACTGATGTATTTCTGACCTTTACCCAACTGTGTTGCAATTTCCTTCTGTGACAAGCCCTTTGCCTTCTCTGCTTCAATGTATTTAGCAATTTCTATAGGTTTAAGGTTGTCACGCTGGATGTTCTCAATTATCTGATCTGCCTGCGTATAATCATCATCAATAAAAGCCGGTATAGTGGTTTTACCAGCAAGAATACTTGCTCTGTAACGCCTTGCACCGTGATTAATCATAAAGCGACCGCCTTCTGTTCTATGTACAGAAATTGGAGATTTAACGCCTCGCTCGGCAATGGTATCGGCAAGTTCTTGAAGTGTTTCCTTGTCGAACTCTGTTCTTGGCTGGTTAGGATCTTCATCAATTAAGTTGATATCAATAATCATTGCACCAGAAGATTTTGTGTTATCAATGGATAAACTACCTAAATCACGTAAATCAATACTCATATATTCCTCCTTATTTATGCCAACTCAATTCTTTGTAAGATCCAGTTTGTTACATCAGACAATTCGTGAGCAGCTTTTCTGGCACAGGTTTTTTTGTTGTTTCCGATCCATGTACGTTCCGAAACAGCGTCAGCAATACTTGAACGGTTAAAGATTGAATAAGGGCAAATTAACTGTGGAAAGGATTGCTGGATCTCATGTAGCTGTCGTCTGTGTGTAGCATTACGGTTTTCTACACGGGATGGGAGTAATCCCAGTTCAGTTAAGTCAGAGTTCAGTGTCTTGATGTTGTTTATGACGTTTCGCATTTTTTGAACACCTTGTAATGAGAACGCTTCAAGCTCAATAGGACAAAGCACATAATTAGCAACCAGTAATGAACTTACCAGAGCATTTCCCATACTAGGCGGTGTATCAATAATAAAAAGGTCAACGTTCTGTTCTTGAAGTTTTTTCTGAATTGCCTTCAGGTTATCTGCAATTTGTTCAACGTCAATTTTCTCAATATTGGCAAGTCGGTAGTCTGAGGAAATTACATTTAAATCACGGGAAGCATTCAAGCTGTCAATCTTGTTATCAAAGAAGATATTACCGGTATTGGCAATTACATCTGAAGCTAAAGTCCATGATGCGTTACCCTGAGTATCTAAATCTATAACAGCAACTTTATACTTGTGTTCGATAGTTGCGAACTGTGCAAGATTGATTACCAGGGTTGTTTTACCAACGCCGCCTTTCTGATTAGTAATTGTTATCGTTTTCATTTTTGTATCCATACATAAGTTGAATTTGATTATTTTTTTTGCATTCGCCACTATATGAGTATATTTATTGTACTATACTTCCGATAATACACATTATGTTAAATAAGGAATATAAAAAAATAATTATCCGGAAAATCTGATGATGTCCATAATTCCCTGCTGCTGCCAGACAATCATTTAATTCTTTCGTATGCAAATAAAAAAGATCTGCACAAATATGCAGATCTTTCTGTCTACTAAGTTTTCTTAATTTACTGTTAATTTGTATAACCGTAGATTCTGACCTTGAATCTGTTCATCGCATCGCTGTCAATTTTGCATGCTGATGTCACTGTGAGCTTCCATTCACCTCCTGATGTTTTATCGAGGTAGAAACTGTTTGTTTCCAGCATTATCTTATTGCTGAAAGTATCATTCTTGTTTGATGTGTATGGAGCCCAGTGAGAATAATACGGTTTTACTATGCTTCTGACCTGATCCGGACTTTGAAGTTCCAGTTGCAAATTGTTTAACGGCATAAAATATTTACTCAAATCTTTTATGCTGGTTTTGTTGACATTATCCTGATTAAGTTGTTCTGCGGTATTGAATTTGCAGTAATCTTTTGATGTTGAATCGCTCGTAAATTTAAATTCATCATTTATCAGAGATACGCTCTCAATTTCCATCGTACCGTTAAAAGGAGTTCCTTTCGCTGGATCATCTGCATCTTCATTTTCTGCATAGCTGTGGAAATTACTGAGGGTACATTCATATTTCGAACCGGCAGTTGGAACGCAGGATGTTGTCTTTGACTGGATAAAACCGCTTTCAGTTTTTTCTCTTTTCTGGCAGTATTCATCGCTGTCGCAGTTTTTGGCCAGCTTGACTGCCTCCCCTGCATCTGCCAGACCGAAACCGTACCATTCTGAATATCTGAGACCGTTGGTTTTATCTATCCATCCATTGTTCAGAACTATGTTGTTGTTGTCAACATCCTTGCCAGTAACTCTTCCGACGGACATTGTTGAAAATGTTTTATCGTTCCTTGCGGTTTTGGCAAGAATATACTTTATTTGAGGAACGGTCAGTTTTTTATTCATCTGTTTCATAAGCGAAACAATACCGCTTATTGTTGGAGTTGCAGCTGACGTTGCATTCATTTTTGATGTATAAAGACAGGTGTAATTTGGATCTTCATGTTCATACCACGGTGAACCGTATAAATCCCACAAATTAGCGTAGTAATCATATTCTTGAATGTACCAAGCATAATCTAAGCATTTATAGGAGGACAGATTGCTTACCAATGCATGTGAACTGCTGGATGAATTGTCATATCCCTGATCACCGCCCAGTCCTGAGATCCATACGTTTGTTCCGACACTGCTGTAGAAAGAGCGTTCTCCAAGTGAGTTTACAGATGATACTTTTATTCCGTTTCTGTGATATTTCTCATCAAAGTTCTGGTTATATGCGCACGTAGTACCATATTCTTCGCATTTTGTATCAAAATCATTTTCTTCGAATTTGTTCCCTGCTGAGGTAATTATAGGAACACTGTTTTCATAAAGAATGTCCATTACCATCTGGCTATTTTCAGAGAAAGTGTATTGGTGATTTGCTCCTAAGCTTAAATTAATAAGATTCAGATCTTTAACAGCAGCTGCAACAGCTGGAAAGTAACCTGCATTTGCAAAATAGTCGTAGGAGACTACGGCTGTTCCGTATGCTTCTCCTCTCATTCCTTTGTTATTTTTACCGGTTCCGGCAAAAATACCTGTAACGGCCGAACCGTGCAGAGAATCTGAATTCGTCATAACTTTTACCAGAGATAGACCAGAATTTATAACTTTCTGGTATTTTGACAGAGGAATGCTGATATTTTTGATATTGTCTTTGATATTTTCATGGGTTAGATCAAC
>JBGUVZ010000146.1:0-3265 GCA_045220685.1 Oscillospiraceae bacterium
TGGCAATCGGGATGGCAATCTTCCTGTTTTTCAAAACAAAAATGTACAGAATTTCACTTCTGCCGCTGGCATTAATGTCATACGGACTGATAACTATTCCAATTCTTATTTACGGAAGAGCCAGTATGTTTGATGTTAGATATGTGAGTGCGTCCAGATATACATGTGAAACATCCATGATTATACTAGGAGTATTCATGTGCTATTCCTACGCATTGACTTTAATACTGTTCAATAATTCCGCCATTCTCAAAAAATCTTTAAAACTGGCTTCGATTTTAACAGTTCAGCTTGCTCTGGTATACTCGTTAACTACTTCCTTTAATAAGGAAATGCAAATCGCACCATACAGAGGTTTATACAAAGACGATTTGTTAAAGTATGTCAATGAAGTTTCCCCAAAAGATGTTCAGGAAAGGAAAATAGATCATAAGAAAATTGCACTGCTGCAGTCGGATCCGGAGTCAGTTAAGCTTACAATGCAATATATTTTAAAATATGATATTGATCTGTACTTTAATCATTCAGATGAAGCGCAGTCAGTTGAAACTCAGAAACAGGAAGGAAATATCTAACCTGCTGAATAATGCAGAGCTACTTTTCTCGCAAGGCAAAAAAAGCAGTTCTGTCATTATTTTATTAAAACTTCGTCCATCATTGCCTTCATCCAATCCAGTCCGAATAAACGGTTCTAGAGGACACAAGAGTAAATTCTATTCAGTTCTGTCGGCTTCTGGAGCTGATTTTATACCGTATACCCAGTACTTATTTACCAGATAATTAAAAGGCACCAGAAAGAACAGAACCAGGATCGGCGCAAAGTATTTTGAAATACCGCAGAGATCAATAAATATGTACAGTAAAATGTTGTTTAACACTAGACCCGAGAAACCGTAGGCAATATAGGATTTAAGCAGTTCTTTTTTTGCTGTCTGTCTCCACTCACTGGTCTGAAAAACAAAAATCTTATTAAGAACAAACGCCCAGTGTATACTGACCACAAAAGACAAAATTCCAGCTATAATATAGTCATATCTGAATTCGAAGGAAGACATCATCCAGATAAACAGCAGATAAGACAAATACCCAACCAGAGTATTGGATGCCCCGACAAAAAGGAATCGAATCATCCGGTGAATTTCTTTTCTATTCATTTTTGTCCGTTCTGTTACTTATTATATACCTTGGTCTGCCTTTTACTTCCATATATATTTTACCGATGTACTCACCGATAATGCCGATACTGATAAGCTGAAATCCACATAAAAGACAGATAACGGATACCAGACTTGCCCAGCCGGACATTGTATTTCCGGAGAAATAACCGATACACACCCAGATAATAAAACAAAAACTTAAAAACGAAATTAACAATCCAAGAAAGGTGATAATACTAAGAGGAGTAGTGCTCAGACTCGTTATACCGTCAATTGCAAGCGCCAGCATCTTTTTCAGCGGATAATGACTTTCTCCGGCAAGTCTCTCATTTCTTTTATAATAAACACTGGTATTTTTAAAACCAACCAGCGGGATCAATCCTCTTAAAAACAGGTTTACTTCTTTAAACTGCGATAAACCGTCAAGAGCGGATTTGGACATTAACCGGTAATCTGCATGATTATACACAACATCCACACCCATTTTTTTCAGCAGTGTATAGAAACCCTGGGCAGTATATTTTTTGAAAAGAGTATCAGTATCCCTGTTATCCCGGACTCCGTATACGACCTCATATCCCTCATGGTATTTATCAACCATCTGTTCTATCGCCGTAATATCATCCTGGCCGTCACAGTCAATGGTAATACAGATATCACACTTATCCCTTGAGTCCAGCATACCCATCAGCACAGCATTCTGATGTCCTCTGTTTCTGCTCTGCTGTATACCCTCTATCGAACCATGCTGTTCAGACAGATCACATATTATTTTCCAGGTTTCATCCCTGCTGCCGTCATCAACAAAAACAATTTTACTGTCAGCACTGATTTTTTCTTTTTTGATCAACTCATTAAGTTCATCCAAAAACATTTTATGAGTAATCGGCAGAACTTTTTCCTCGTTATAACAGGGAATAACTATATATAAAATATCATTCATAAGGATCTAACCTGGGTAAATTATTTATCAACTTTCTTGTTAGAATACAGTTTCATGTAAATTATACGTGCATATGCTCTAAGTCTGAAAACAAATTTATGTACAAAGATCCGGAAAAAGGATAGCCTGTACTCACCGAATTTTTTCAACTGTTCTATCATAATTCGATCGTCTTCCAAAACTTCCTTCAGCATCAGACTGCTGGTAACATTACTGTCTGATACACGGTACTTCATCAGTACATCAGAAACATACCCCACTTTTCCAAAATAAGCAATACGCAGCCAAAGCTCCCAGTCAGTGGCATATTTCAGTTCACTGCAGAATAAACCCGACTTACCAAGAATTTCGCGTTTGAAAAGCACGTTTGACGGTTCACCGAAAATATTTCTTCGGTACAGAGATTCATAGGAAACGGCCTTACCGTCAAGGACCGCATCACTGCTTTTATAACGGCGGATCATCAATGTTTGAGCATTTGAATTAATAATTTCAGTAGCACTGAATACCAGCACGATATCAGGGTTTTCCTCAGCCAGCTTTACTTTTTTCTCGATACATTCAGGAAATAAGAGATCATCTCCGTGCAGATAATGAACATATTTACCCGTTGCATAATCTAAACACTTGTTCCAGTTACCGCACATTCCTAAATTTTGTTCATTCCTATAAAGTTTTATTCTTGGATCGTTAAATGACTGCAGTATTTCAAATGTCTTATCAGGAGACTTGTCATCAACTATAACAATTTCAATATTCCTATAAGTCTGATTTAATGCAGAATTCATTGAATCAACAATAGTTTTTTCATTTTTATAAGCGGGAATACATATACTTACCAAAGGTGTATTCATACACAGATCCTAAATCACAGGCCAAGCCTAAACAATATCAAGATAAAACATTATACAATATCAAAATTCAGACATATTCTAGCACCAACTCAAGTTTCCCAGAAGTTTTTCTCTAGTATCGCCAATAATATCAAAGTCTCATCTGGAGAAAAATAGAATCATTCGGATCTTCGACAGTTGGCGTAACACAAATTTCTCCAAAGCCTTGCCCTGCTTAGCTTAGGGAGAAAAATTTTTAAAATTCTACTCGCGTGACATTGCGTAATATATTATATTATAAATAACTATCTCTAATTTACGGAGTTACTTAT
>JBGUVZ010000147.1:0-2739 GCA_045220685.1 Oscillospiraceae bacterium
TTATCATAGTAACAGCAGTTGTTATGACTTTAACCACACTCGGAAGCAAAGATATAATACAGCTTGATTTTGAAAAGATCCGTAATACAAAGACACTTACTGCCGGTATCTTTCTGAACACGCTGATATTTATGATATGCCTGTTGTTCGGAGAAATAACTGCCGGAAAAGTATCGGCAAAAGAGATATGAGGAGGGATGATCATGGATCTTACTGTAATCAGAAAAATCATAAAATCAGACCTTGTAAATATAAGAGGCGGCAAGAACTCGATGACTTCCCTTGCAATAATAACAGCTGTATTCTTTCTCGGAACAGGCTTTCTTGTTTCACCGATAGCAGGAGTGTACGGTCCTTTTATGCTCGGCATCTTCGTAGTGCCTGCACTTTTTTACAACGAGATAAAATCTCACAGTGAAAAGCTCCCTTTCATTCTTCCGATAAGGCGGAGAGATCTTGTAAACGCCAGATTTCTGTTTGCTGCGGGTACATACTGTATAGTCAACATTGTAGTTTACGCTCTCATGCTTTTATCAGTAAGAATAAAACTTTACACGTTAATCATCGGAGATGAAGACGCCGATCTTCTTCAGATGCTTTCAGAACGTCTCGGCTTCTCACCGATCTTATTTTTCAACATGATATACAGCCTCGCTTTTGCCGCAGGATTATTATCTTTAGGAATACAGCTCCGTTCTTATTTCAAAGATCCTGAAAGATTAAAAGCATCTCTGGATATGACATCTAATAAAAACTCTAAAAAAGAAAAAACTGCTGTAGTTATTATATTTTTTGGAATATTACTCTTTATACTCGTTGTAACAGGCATTATTCCGGTAACTACAGCTCTGGCAGTAATATTTCAGCTTCTTGCAAATCTTGCTCATGCCGGAAAAGGAGTATTCCTGACTGTTTTTGCACTATGCTTAGGATTTATGAGCCTGACTTTCAGTTACACATGCACAAGACTTGAGTATGAGGAAAAGGATCTGGGGTGATAAAATGAAAAATCTGTTTAAACGCATTACTGCCGCTTTGTGTGCAGGACTTATGCTTTCGTTTCCGGTAAATATTTCAGCCGAAGAAATGCCGGAAAATGATATTACACTGCCGTCAGGCAAAACACTGAAAGAAGTGATCTCTACAATAGCCTCCAGCTGTAAAACTGAAGAGAATATGGACCTGGGCTTCGCATCAGCCGAGATCAGTATTTTCAAAGGTGACGAAGAACTGTACACCGGATATTACGGTGAAGTTGACAAAGAAAAGCACATCGCCGCTGATGAAACTTCCGTTTACGAATGGGGCAGCATTTCGAAAACACTCATCTGGGTAAGCGTTATGCAGCTTTATGAACAGGGGCGTATAGATCTTGACAAGGATGTCCGTGAATATCTTCCGGATGGATTCTTTAAGAATCTCACATACGATGACCCGATCACAATGATGAACCTTATGAATCATAATGCGGGATGGCAGGAAACAACGAAAGCTATCGAAGTAAAAGACGAAAAGAAAATAAAGCCGCTCGGCGATGCTCTTAAAGAAATCGAACCGGCGCAGGTCTTCCGTCCCGGAGAAATTACCGCCTACTCAAACTATGGTGCTGCCGTGGCCGGATATGTGGTCGAATGTATAACAGGCGAAGATTTCTGCGACTACGTTCATGAGAATATTTTCGATGTACTCGGAATGGAACACACTTCACTGAATCCGAACCACAGCGACAACGCTTATGTTTACGAAAAGCGAAAGGAAATGCACAGTTATTCAACTATGTTCGCTGAACTGTATGACGAAGGAAACTGTCTTTACTACATTCCATGCTACCCTGCCGGTGCAGCAGCAGGAACTTTAGCGGACTTAAGAACCTATGCGCAGGCATTTGTAAATGATGATGCGCCGCTTTTCAAAAATCCGGAAACTCAGAAGCTGATGTTTGAAGGAACTGCATTTTACGGTGATTCTGACATTCCGGAAAACTGCCACGGTTTCTGGCCGGAAGAACGTGAAGTGCGTGTTTACGGTCATGGCGGTTCAACGATATTCGGACAGGCTGATATGAAATTTGATCCGGTATCAAAGATAGGATTTGTCGTTATGGTAAACCAGTACGGCGGCAACCTGGTAACTGAAAACGCACCGTCACTGGTCTTCGGACATTTTCCGAAAGACAAATATATTTCCGAAACAGATGATAAACTTGATATAAAAGGATATTATTTGATCTCACGCGGAGTTTTCAAAGGACTGATGAAATTCCAAAATACTCTGACCGCAATTTCTGCAGATGAACTTGGTGATACTAAGATAAGGAAACTGGATGACGGTCTGTATGTCATGGAGGCCGGTGAAAGAGGTCAGTTATCTTCAATCAGAAACTACGAAAACGGTGACTGGGGTCTGCTTATACAGAGCCAGGAACTGATGCATAACAGCAGTTATCTTTTTGCTCTTGCCCTCCTTGCTGCCTATGGACTTACTGCTGTCGCGTCGTTTTACATGCTTCGTATTCGTTTTAACGTACGTAAACTCAAAAAACAGGCACTGACTTCCGGTGTCATAACTGCCGGTGAGACCGCAAGACTTGTTTCAGTAATTCTTCTGCTTACAAGTTTCGTATTCACATCAAAATTCCTGGGTGGTCTTCCGGAAACAGCAATGACCGTCTTCGGCACCTGTCAGATCATATGTGCGACTGTATGTGTTGTTTCAGCAATCGCTGCGGTAAAATCCGCT
>JBGUVZ010000148.1:0-3773 GCA_045220685.1 Oscillospiraceae bacterium
AAGCTACAATACATTTAGGACCAATGAGAAGTCCTGATACAAGCATCAGTAAAGTATCTCCAAGCTCAATTCCTCTGAAGTCTTCACCGTATTTCTTCTTTATGAAGATTCTTGAAACTTCACCGATGATAAAGAACGGAACGCTTATTGCGAGCCCGCCGATAATTCTCTGAGGAATTGTAAGAGCGTGAGCAAAAAATACACCGATCACAGCAAGAGTTACGATAAGTAAAAGCTGGCTCGGATAAATTTCCATCGTATCATAGTCGATAAAAGCTATTACTATAAGCACTGAGAAGAACAGTGCAATAAGAATTGAATGAACCGGGTAGTCCTGAACATGTAGGAAAGTCAGGGCAAGCATATAAGCAAACCAGTTCAGACTTTCTACAAGCGGATAACGCTTTGATATCGGTTCCTTGCAGTTTCTGCATTTCCCTTTAAGAAAAAGCCAGCTGAAAACCGGAACGTTATCATAAAAGCGAATCTTTGCACCGCATTTTGGACAGTGGGAAGCTCGTTTTACAAGTGAGCGTTCTGCCGGATCCTCAAGCGGAAGTCTGTAAATACAGACATTCAGGAAACTGCCAATCGACAGTCCAAAAAATGAAATGATGATATACGCTATAAAATAAGCGGGTATATCAAGAAATCGAAAATAGATCATGATCTATCCTCCTTATGAATATAAAATTTATATCATCATTCTAACATAAAAGACTACATTATTCAAGAAATTTTTTTAAGGAGTTGAAGGCCGGTTATGAGAAACATACCAATAGGTCAGTATCTTGTTGAACAGAACATGATTTCAAACGAGCAGCTTGAAAGAGTTCTTTTCGCACAGCGTGAATCACAGGGATCAAAGCGTTTCGGTGAAGTTATCGTTGACATGGGCTATATGTCCGAAATCAAATTTGCACAGGCACTTGCAGGAAAACTTAAGGTACCTTACGTTGACCTTGCAACATTCAAGATCGATGATGAAGCAGTAAGCAAGATTCCTGAATCACTTGCGAAGAAGCATACTGTTATTGCTATTGACATCGTAGGTAAGAGACTTACAGTAGCGACAGATGACCCAATCAACTTTAATATCCTCGAAGATATTAAGGTAATCACAGGTATGGATACAATCCCTGTTCTTGCTACACGTTCTTCTATCAACAAGGCTATTGGTGAAAAGTACACAATGGCAAACATCGACAGCGTTAATGAGAGTCTCAGCCAGTTTGGCACAGAACAGCTCAATGACGAAGAGTCGAAGGAAAGAGTTGAAAGCGCTCCTATCGTTAAGCTTGCTACTACAATCGTAGAAAACTCATTCCGAGCAGAAGCTACCGATATTCATATTGAACCATTCAAGACATTTACAAGAATTCGTATCCGTGTAAACGGTGACCTTATAGAACTCATGAGCGTTTCAAGTGCAGTTCAGAGTGCTCTTGCAACACGTATCAAGCTCATATCTGGTATGAATATCGCTGAAAAGCGTATCCCTCAGGATGGTCGTTTTTCACAGGTAGTTGATGGTACTGAACTTGATGTCCGTGTATCCTCACTTCCTACAGTTAATGGTGAAAAGATAGTTATCCGAATTCTTTCAACAGGTCAGATCGCACTTCGTAAGATTACTGATCTCGGTATGAATGATTATAACTACAAGATGTTCGAAAGCATGCTCAAGTGCCCTCATGGCGTTATGCTCGTAACAGGACCTACTGGTTCAGGTAAAACAACAACTCTTTACGCTGCACTCGGTGAGATCGCTAAGCCGCACGTAAACGTTGTAACAGTTGAAGACCCAGTCGAAAAGAACATCGAAGGTATCAATCAGTGTCAGGTAAACGCAAAGGCTGGTATGACATTCTCAGCAGCCCTCCGTTCTATTCTCCGTCAGGACCCTGATATCGTAATGATCGGTGAAATGCGTGACTCTGAGACTGCGGATATCGCGATCAGAGCTGCTATTACAGGTCACTTGGTTCTTTCAACACTTCATACAAACGACGCTGCTTCAACAATCGTTCGTCTTATCGATATGGGTGTTGCGCCTTACATGGTTGCTACATCACTCATCGGTGTTGTTGCTCAGCGACTTGTTAAGTGCATTTGTCCTAAGTGCCGTCGTCCGAGAATGTCAACAGACGAAGAAAATCAGCTTATGCACATCACTTCCTCTGTTCAGATTTATGATGCAGTCGGTTGCCCTGAGTGTAACAACACTGGTTACAAGGGAAGAACTGCTATTCACGAAATTATTCACTGTACATCAGGTATTTCAACACTTATCGCAGAAAGTGCCGGCAAGGAACAGCTCGAAGAAGCTGCCAAGAAGAACGGTACAAAACTTCTCCGTGATAACGTTGCAGAACTCGTACAGCAGGGTAGAACTACTATCGACGAACTTGTTCGTGTTACTTATTCTGTATAATATCAAACGGAGGTTTGTAGAAAATGCTAATAGATATTGATAAGATACTTGATGAAGCCAGAGTACTTGGCTGCTCTGACTTACATTTCACATTCGGCATGGCGCCGGTCGTAAGACTTAACGGTAATCTCAGAAAGCTCAGTTCATATGACCTTATGGACGAAGAAGCTATTTCTGATATTGCTCACAAGATTTGTCCTGAAGAACTCCGTGACAGACTTAACAAGCACCTTGACTGCGACTTCTCATATGTAACAAAGAGAGGTTATCGTCACAGAGTTAACGTATTCCGTCAGAGATATCACACAGCGATAGCTCTTCGTCTTCTCAGAAATGATATTCCTACTCTCGAGGATCTCGGACTTCCTCCGATCCTTGCAGACTTCGCTATGAGACCAAGAGGCCTTGTGCTCATCACAGGTCCTACAGGTTCAGGTAAGTCAACATCTCTCGCAGCTATGCTTGACTACGCTAACCTCAATAAGAGCGCACACATTATCACTATCGAAGACCCTATCGAATACGTTCACGAACACAAGAGATGTATGGTAAACCAGCGTGAAATCGGTCCTGACGTTCCTGACTTCGCAGGCGCGCTCCGTTCAGCTCTCCGTGAAGACCCTGATATCATCCTCGTAGGTGAAATGCGTGACCTGGAGACAGTTACAGCTGCCGTAACAGCCGCTGAAACTGGTCACCTGGTTCTTTCAACACTTCATACAACATCTGCCGCTGATACAATCAACCGTATCATCGACGTTTATCCTGAATACCAGCAGTCACAGATCAGAACTCAGCTCGCTAACGTCCTCGTTGGTATCATGGCTCAGACACTTATTCCTAAGGCTGACGGCAAGGGCCGTATAGCTGCAATGGAAATTCTTAACGTTACTGACGCCGTATCAGCTATGATTCGTGACAACAAGGTTCACCTCATTCAGTCTGCTATCCAGACTGGTAAGCAGTTCGGCATGATGTGTCTCGACCAGGAGCTTGCTCGTATGGTAAGAATGGGCATCATTCACGAAGGCGATGCGCTTGACAAGTGCCAGGATAAGATAGAATTCTATCGTTTCCTTAACTCAGGCGACTAATTTACAGACTGATAATTAAAAGTTTGTCATAAACCAAAACACTGGATCCATGAAGCACTTAGTTTTATGGATCCGGTGTTTTTTCAGCTTATAAATAGTTGATACTGTCTAGTAATTTGAATTATGAATATTATATTCACTAAATTGCAACAGCTATGAAGTAAGCGATACATAATCCCCCGACTTCAAAAGTAACCTCAATCATGCTAAAATATCTAAAACGACTAATTAGTCATTTCAGATCA
>JBGUVZ010000149.1:0-13683 GCA_045220685.1 Oscillospiraceae bacterium
ACCATTTCTTCTGTATGTCCCGCTCATGAGATTATCATTTATGTAAACAGGCTTATCTTCCCTGTCAGCTCTGGGAACATGTATTGCAAGTACCAAGTCACCGTTAATATCAAAAGTTTCTACATCGTTATCCGTAAGAAGATTAACGCTTACCTTTTTAACGTTGTTAATCGTATCCCACAAATCCTTCTGAAGTTTATCTGTACTTTTCAGTCCTGAAGTTGTAAAACTGCCATCCGGATTTTCCGCTACGCCAAGAAGTATCACTCCGCCATAACAATTGGCCATGGCAGAATAGGTCTCCCACAGACTATGTGGTAATCCGCCGTTTGCCTTTTTGGCTTCCAGACGATTATTTTCTCTGTATTCATCAAATTTTTTTATATCAAACTCCATTATCCATCGCTCCTTTCTGCAGAATTTGAAACGATTATACATAGTTAATTATTATTATACATTGAAAGATTATCATAATCAATGGATTTATATGACAAATTCAATATTGCTGCCAACGGCTGCAATTATAATAGCATTTTTCATCATTCATGATGAAAAATACCTTTTCTGAGGCGTGACAAATACCACTTGTAATTCCAATACAAAATAAATATATCTCTTCCCCCTTGACAAATGCAAAATTATATGTTAAGATAACAGCGTTACGTAACAGTGTTATCTTGCGAGGTGGAATTATGGAACATGATAACGAAAGCAGGGAAAAGCTTATTGCTTCGGCTAAGAAGGAGTTTCTGGAGAAGGGATTTGAGAAGGCTTCTCTTCGGTCTATAAGTTCGGCGGCAGGGCTTACTACCGGGGCGGTTTATTTCTTTTTCAAGGATAAAAACGGACTGTTCGGTGCTGTGGTGGAAGAACCGGTGCAGAATATCATGGCTGTGATAAAGGAGCATTTTACTGCCGACATGGAAGCTGATCCGGAGGATTTCTCACATACTTCCGGCGATCATGATGATTTTGCGGAGGCGCTAATTTCTGCTCTTTATTCGGACAGAGACGCAATGCTTATCCTTCTTGAAAAGGCATCCGGATCGGTGTATGAGAATATCGTTGATCAGTTCATCGATATGATGGAGAAGTACAATGCAAAACTTGCGAAGAATTATGCGGTGATATTTCCGGATAAGCAGGTGGACGAATATATGCTTCACTGGCTTTCCCATGTTCAGATAAATGCTTTCGTGCATCTTATCACGCATGAAGAAAATGCGGAAAAGGCTGCCAGAGAGATCAAATCAGTTATTGATATGCTCGTTGAAAGCTGGATAGCACACATACTTACAGAGAAAGAATAAAAGGCTTGCTGTCATCGTACTGACCTTCAGTAAAAACAGATTTCCTGCCCTGTTTATAAAACGGACAGGTCACGAAATATATAACACAGGTCAGTGCATGAAAAACGAAACAAGTGAATGTCATCAAAACCGGCATTCACTATATTTTGAACAAGCAGTTAGTTAGAACTAACAGGAGGAGACAACAATGTATCTTGAAGTAAAGGACGTAAAGAAAAGCTACGGTAAAGACAACAGTTATATTCAGGTACTAAAAGGGATAAGCACCAGTCTTGAACAGGGACAGATGTGCGTAATACAGGGTACCAGCGGTTCGGGAAAATCTACGCTTTTAAACTGCATAGGCGGTCTGGATACGATGGATTCCGGTTCGATAACTGTTGACGGAACGGAGATCTTCGGTATGAAACCGAATCAGCTTTCGGATTACAGGCGTGATAATCTGGGATTTATTTTTCAGTTCTACAACCTGGTTCCGAATCTGACTGTAAGAGAAAATATTCAGATATGCGAATATATCGCCGACGATCCGCTGGATATTGATGAGCTGCTTGAAACGCTTGGACTTACCGAACACCAGAACAAGTTCCCTGCCCAGCTTTCCGGCGGTCAGCAGCAGAGATGTGCCATCGCACGAGCACTCGTGAAAAATCCGAAGCTTCTGCTCTGCGACGAGCCGACAGGCGCACTTGATTCGAAAACGAGCCGTGACATTCTTATACTCCTTGAAAAGATAAACGAGAAATACGGAACAACGATGCTGATAGTTACCCACAACAACTCCATCAAAAACATGGTACACAAGGTAATTATCATAAAGGACGGACTTATAAAGAAAGAATATGAAAACGAAACGAGAACGCCGGCTGCGGAACTGGAGGATCTGTGATGAAAAGGATTTTAAACAGACGTAATCTCCGCAGTCTGCGAAGCGGATTTCCAAGATATCTGGCACTGCTTCTGCTGATCGTGATGGGTGTTTATCTTATAATCTCCATAGTCGGATCTGCGGAAATGGTCATTCAGGGAACCGAAAACCAGAAGAAGTTAAACAAAGTCGAGGACGGCCAGTTCACGGTATTTATCCCGCTGACAGATGGCCAGATATATGAGCTCTGCGGATATGATACCGAAATAGAACCGATGTTTTCGATTGACCTGAAAACCGAAGACGATACGACCCTGAGAATGTTCAAAAACAGAAAGAATATTGATCTGATACAGCTCGACGAGGGACGGCTTGCTGAAAAATACGGCGAAGCTGTCATAGAAAAAGGATACGCATCTGCCCACGACATACATACCGGTGACATCATCACAGCCGGAGGAATAAAACTGCGTATCACAGGTATCGGATCGGTACCGGACTATGATATGTGTATTGCACATTTCAGCGATACCGCTGTGGAAAGAAGCATATTCGGTCTCATCTTCACAAGTGATGAGCAGTATGATGAGCTGAAGGAAAAGAATGATCTGAACGCTGAGGAATACACGTATGCCTACCGACTCGGATATACAAACAGCAATAAACTTAAAGCCGCTCTGAAGGAAATAAAAATCGATCCGGAACAGGTGGATAATAAGTATTTCCATGAAATGATCGATGAAAAGCTGAAGGACCGCTATGAGTTCGAAGACAGCATAAGTGAACTTAATGACGGTGCGAAAAAACTGTCCGAAGGTCTTAACAGTATGAGTGCGGTTATCCCTGAACTGCAAGATGCAGCCGACGGCTCTGCGGAACTTGCGGCAGGTACGAAAAAGCTTAAGGAAAACACCGGCGAACTGCTGGATGAAGTCTTTGAGTTGAAAATTGAAAACCTAACTTCATTTATCACAGCAGAGGACAACATCAGAATCGAAGGCGCCGCCGGAGACGTGGTTATGGATAAAAACGCGGGCCTTGTTGCCGGAATAATCGTCCTCACTCTTTTCGCCTACGTTATATCTGTTTTCGTCGTTCACCAGATTGAAGAGGAACAGAGCGTTATCGGTGCGCTGTACGCACTGGGTGTGAAAAAGAAAGATCTGATGATCCACTACATCACGCTCCCGACGCTGATATCCATGGCGGCTGCCGTCATCGGATCACTGCTCGGCTTTTCACCCCTCGGCATACTGATGCAGTCGAAAGATACCTACAGCTATTTTTCACTGCCGCAGTTTGATGTGGTTTATCCGACCTATCTCATTGTGTATGCACTTGTACTTCCGCCGGTGATATGCGCAGTTGTAAACGCATTTGTCATAAACAAAAAGCTTTCGCGCACTGCCCTCTCCCTTATGAAAAACGAGCAGTCCGCCGGAAGCTACAGACAGTTCACACTGAAAACAAAGAGTTTTCCGAAGCTTTTTGCCATCCGTCAGATGGTAAGGGAATCCCGTTCAGTGATCACAATTGTACTCGGAATGTTCGTTTCAGTTATGATCATCATGCTGGGAACTGACAGTGCTGTACTCTGCGGAAATGTAAACGACTGTACGGTAAATGATACGAAATTTGAGTACCAGTATCTTTACAAATATCCTGACAAAACTCCTCCGGAAGACGGCGAAGCCGCATATATCGAAACTCTTAGTACAGACTGCATGGGATATACTCTCGATGTCAGCGTTATAGGTATCAGCGAAAAAAACAGGTATTTTGATGTATCTGTCGCAAAAGGCAAAAACAGAGCTGTCATCAACGCATCTCTTGCAGAAAGATACGGCTACAGAAAAGGCGATAAAGTTGCTTTTACCGATTCATCCTCGGATACGGACTACTGCTTTAATGTAACGGATGTGTGTGACTACTCCGTAGGTTTTGCCATCTTCATGGATATTGACAGCATGCGCGAACTTTTCGGTAAGGAAGATGACTACTACAACGTAGTTTACTCAGATAAAAAACTCGACATAGATGACGGCAGACTTTATTCAGTGACCACCAGAGATGACGTTATCCGCGGTGCCGGAGTTTTCTCGAAGCTGATGCTTCCGCTGGTTACAACGCTTATCACTACGGGAACAATTGTGTTCTGCGTGGTAATGTATCTGATGATGGGCGTTATGATCGACCGTTCGGCAATGGGTATCTCACTTATAAAGATATTCGGTTACCGGGCACGCGAGATCAGAGCGCTTTACCTAAACGGAAATCTTATAGCCGTTGCGGGAGGAGCACTTATCGCGGTACCGCTTGCCAAGAAAGTTATCGACGCTATCTTCCCTTCTTTCATTCCGAACGTTGCATGCACTTTAAAACTCGCTTTTCCGTGGCAGCTTTATTTGTTTATCTTTGCGGCTATACTTGTAGTCTACTTTATAATAAACAGAATGCTTACGGGTAAGATCAATAAGATCTCACCGGCTGAAGTTCTTAAGAACAGAGAGTAATTTCATTCATAAAAAAATCAAGCAGATCCTTCAGATAAAGAAAGATCTGCTTATTTTTATGATCATGAAATATAAATTATTTCATTAACTCACCTTTCATTCTTATGAGGTCTGCAATGTTGAGTGAGCCGTCGCCGTTGAAATCGGCGGCTTTTTTGCTTTTGAGTTCTGCGTCCGGAACGGCGAGGAGCCATTTATGGAAGAGAACGAAATCAGCAGTGTTGAATACACCGTCTGCGTTTACATCACCGAGGACATCATCTTCAGGTTCTGAAGATGCTTCCTCGAAAACTACTGTTGCGTTTTTAAGGAATTCTTCATTCTTCGGTACCTTTTCCCATGCATCCTTTGTGCCGTAGAAAGTAATGGTTCCGGAGGACGGGCCGTCTGAAAAAGCATAGTCTCCTACAGCTGTAAGCTTATCGGAGATTTTTAATTCCTTTAAAGCTGTGCCGTCAAATGCCATAATTCCGACGGATTCGACACCTCTTATATCAGCTGACTTAAGATTCTTACAGTAGAAGAAAGTGTCATCGCATACTTTTTTTATCTTTGAATTATACACAACAGATGTGATATCTTCATTTCGCTGAAATGCTCCCGCCGCTACAAAAGTTACATCTGAAGGAATCACAACGTCGCCCTTGCAGCTGCGTCCGTCGATAAGAGCACCGTTTACAATGACCATGTCGGAAGCCTTGCGCTGTTCTTCAAGCCATGGAGTGCTGTCAAATACCAGTGTGCTCATTTCCACGAGATGATCAGGGAAAGTTACTTTTTTAAGTGATGTACATAACTCAAAAGCCTTTATTCCGATCTTTTCAAGTCCGTCACCTAATGTAACTGATTCAAGCGACGGGTTCATGTTAAATGCGTAATTTCCGATCTCTTTAACGGAATCAGGAATTACAACACTTGTAAATTTAGCCCCGCTGAATGCGTACATACCGATGACTGTCACCGGAACTCCGTCGATGGTTTCAGGGATTTCAACAGATGTCGCATCCATACTGCAGCCGATTATCTCAGCGTGGTCAGCGTACTTGTTATACTTGAGCGGTCCTTTTTCGCCCTGCGTATAATCACCGTCTGCAGCGTGTACTGATGCTGGCGCTGTCATCATAACACCTGCCGGTAAATACGCACCGAAAGCCATTGCCGCAGTGAGTATGCATGCTGTTGTTTTAATAATTCTTTCCTTTTTCATTTTACTAACTCCTTTTCTAGCCTGCCTCTTAAATAGTTCCCCGATGATCCCTAAGCTCAATATTTATAGATATGATACCATAACCGGCCTTGCGTGTCAACGAATTTTGTGACTTATAATGAAAAATTTGTATTTTCTATATTGAGGTACAAATCACACCCATAAAAAATCGGTGCAGGCTAAAAACCTGCACCGATTTTTCTATATGAAATATTCGTTTATATAGTGCTAAGAAACACTGATCATTCAAAAGAATATTTGCTTCTTTCTACATATGTTGTGTGGAGATATTCATGACACTTGTGTGAACCAGGTGTTTCGAAGAAATCCTTGTAGAGGAGATCCATTACAGGGCTTTCGTGAGATCTTCTGAGTTCCATGTCGCTGTCAGCGTCGTAGAGAGCCTTTGCTCTGAGAGTCTTGAGGTCAACGAAGTTTCTTACGCTGTCGCTCTGTACCGGCTGACCGCCGCCGTTGATACATCCGCCAGGACAAGCCATGATCTCAACGAACTGATAATCACGTTCACCCTTCTTGATGCCTTCGATGATCTCTCTTGCATTTGCAAGGCCTGATGCCACAGCTACCTTAACTGTTACTCCGCCGACTGTGTAGCTTGCTTCCTTGATACCCTGAGTTCCGCGTACTTCTGTAAATTCAAGGGCATCGCACTTTCCGTCAAGCTTGACAGCAGCTGTTCTGAGAGCAGCTTCCATTACACCGCCTGTTGCACCGAAGATAGCACCTGCGCCTGAAGCTGTTTCAAACGGATCGTCAAACTTTTCATCAGGAAGAGCATTGAAATCAATGCCGGCTTCTCTTATCATACGTCCGAGTTCACGTGTAGTAAGAGCAACATCAACATCGGCCATGTCGTTTCTCATCTGTTCTTTTCTTGTTACTTCAAACTTCTTTGCAGTACAAGGAATAACGCTTACAACGAAAAGATCCTTCGGATCGATATTGTTCTTCTGAGCGTAGTAGCTCTTGAGAACAGCACCGAACATCTGCTGAGGTGACTTGCAGCTTGAAAGGTTAGGAAGGAGTTCCGGATAGTTGTGTTCGAGGAACTTTACCCAGCCCGGACAGCATGAAGTGAACATAGGAAGCTTGCCGCCGTTCTGTATTCTTTCGATAAGTTCGTTTGCTTCTTCAACTATTGTAAGGTCTGCTGTAACGTCCATGTTGAACACCTGGTCAGGACCGAGTCTTCTGATAGCAGAAACCATTTTTCCTTCAGCATTTGTGCCGACAGGTTCGCCGAATTCTTCACCGAGAGTAGCTCTTACGGAAGGAGCTGTAAAGAAGATGACCTTCTTTGAAGGATCGGAAATTGCATCCCATACCTTCTGTTCATTGCTCTTTTCAGTGAGAGCACCTACAGGACATGCAACAATACACTGACCGCAGCCGACACATGATGTTTCAGCAAGCGGTACATCAAACGGAGAACCAATGTGAACGTTGAATCCTCGTCTGATGCTTCCGATAACGGATACGCCCTGAACGTTTCTGCAGGCTGCAACGCATCTCATACACTGGATACACTTGTTGTTGTCTCTTACAAGATAAGGTGTTGAAGCGTCAACAGGCTTGTTCATGTCTTCCGGCATGAATCTGTCTTCGTCTGCGCCGTAGGCAACGCTGAGCTTCTGAAGCTCGCAGTTGTTTGCTCTTACGCATGACAGACACTTTTTCTTATGGTTGGAAAGAAGGAGTTCAAGAGTTGTCTTTCTTGACTTTCTTACTTTCGGAGTATTAGTGAATACTTCCATGCCCTCTGAAGCAGGATGTGTACATGCTGCAACAAGTCCGCGCGCGCCTGTTATTTCAACAACGCAGATACGGCAGGCACCGATACAGTTGATATCCTTGAGATAACAGAGTGTCGGTATATCCACATTAGCTGCCTTTGCTGCTTCAAGAACAGTAGAGCCAGCAGGTACCTCGACCGGAATACCATTTATTTTAAGATGAATCATTTCCATAATATAAATATCCTCCTGTGCCTTACTTTCTGATGATAGCGCCGAACTTACAGTTGCTTATGCACACACCGCACTTGATACACTTGCCTGTATCGATAACGTGCGGCTGCTTGACTGTTCCTGAGATAGCAGAAACAGGACACTTTCTTGCACAGAGTGTACAGCCTTTGCACTTATCAGCAATGATCTCATACTGAAGCAGGCTCTTGCATACGCCTGAAGGACATTTTTTATCGTTTATGTGAGCAAGATATTCATCACCGAAATACTGTAAAGTTGAAAGTACAGGGTTCGGTGCTGACTGACCGAGAGCACAGAGTGAAGATAACTTCATGTGTGTTGCAAGGTCGCGGATCTTTTCGAGATCTTCCGGTTCGCCCTTGCCTTCGGTGATCTTTTCAAGAAGCTGAAGGAGCTTTCTTGTACCTACACGACACGGAGTACATTTACCGCAGCTTTCATCTGCAGTGAAGTTGAGGTAGAACTTTGAAACGTCAACCATACAGTTGTCTTCGTCCATTACGATAAGTCCGCCTGAACCCATCATTGAACCGAGAGCTGAAAGGCTTTCATAGTCGATCGGAGTATCGATGTGTTCTGCAGGGATACATCCGCCTGAAGGACCGCCTGTCTGAGCTGCCTTGAATGCCTTGCCGTCAGGAATGCCGCCGCCGATCTCTTCGATGATCTCGCGGAGAGTTGTACCCATCGGTACTTCAACGAGGCCGACATTGGTGATCTTTCCGCCGAGGGCGAATACCTTTGTACCCTTTGATTTTTCAGTACCGATGGCAGAATACCATTCAGCACCGTTTCTTATTATCTGAGCTATGTTAGCATATGTTTCAACGTTGTTGAGCAGTGTTGGCTTTCCGAAAAGTCCCTTAACTGCCGGGAACGGAGGTCTTGGACGAGGCTCACCGCGGTGACCTTCGATTGATGTGAGAAGAGCTGTTTCCTCACCGCATACGAACGCACCGGCACCAAGTCTTATCTCGATGTCGAAGTCGTGACCTGAACCGAGGATGTTCTTACCAAGAAGTCCGTACTTTCTTGCCTGATCAAGGGCAATGCGGAGTCTGTGAACAGCTACCGGATATTCCGCTCTAACGTAAACGTAACCCTGATGTGAACCAACTGCATAGGAAGCAATGATCATAGCTTCGATAACTGCATGCGGGTCGCCTTCGAGGATTGAACGGTCCATGAATGCACCCGGGTCACCTTCATCGGCGTTGCAGGCTACGTACTTGACATCGCCCGGAGCATCCTTTGTAAACATCCACTTGCGTCCGGTCGGAAATCCGGCACCGCCTCTTCCTCTGAGACCGGAATCGAGAACTGTCTGACAGACTTCATCAGGAGTCATGGATGTGAGCACCTTGTAAAGAGCCTGATAACCGTCAGTTGCTATATATTCTTCAATATCTTCAGGATCGATGACACCGCAGTTTCTTAATGCGATTCTCATCTGCTTCTTGTAGAAGTTTGTTTCGTTTAATGAAATGATGGATCCGTCTTCGTGAACTGTTTCCTGATAGAGAAGATCCTTGCAGATCTTTCCTTCGATAAGGTGTTCATCAACGATCCTCTTGATGCCTTCAGGTGTAGCCTGTGCATAGAATGTTCCCTCAGGATAAACGATAACGATCGGTCCGAGTGAGCAGAGGCCGAAACATCCTGTTCTTACAACGAGGATCTCGTCAGCTATTCCCTTTGCAGCAAGTTCAGCGTTAAGGGCATCGAGAACCTCCATGCTGTGTGATGACTGACATCCTGTACCGCCGCATACAAGTACCTGCTTGCGGTATCCTGTTACCTTTGAAAGCTTTTCGCCTTCCTCAGCGATGATAGTTCTGACTTTAACAATATCCGCTTTTGCGGCTTTTATTTTATTAAGTTCTTCAATAGTCATACTGCCTGTCTCCTATTCTTTATAGCTGTCTATGATAGCTGCGACCTGTTCCGGCTTGAGTTTTCCGTATACGTCGTCATCAACGAGCATGACAGGAGCAAGTCCGCATGCGCCTACGCAGCGGCATGAATCGATAGAGAACATACCGTCAGGTGTGCATTCACCGCTTTTGATGCCAAGCTTTTCTTCAACAGCCTCGAGAATCTTGTCAGATCCCTTGACATAGCAGGCTGTACCGAGACAGACGCTTATTCTGTGCTTACCCTTAGGAGTAAGAGAGAACTGTGAGTAGAATGTGGCTACTCCGAACACCTCGGAAAGTGATACATTCATTCCGTCAGCGATCATCCTCTGGACTTCAACAGGAAGATAACCGTAGATCCCCTGTGCTTCCTGCAGTGCAGGCATCAGTCCTCCGGGCTGGTCATGGTATCTGGCGATGACCTCCTTAAGCTGCGCCTCCTGCTCAGGAGTTCCCTGAAAAGGAATAACGGATTTTTCAGTCATATTTATGAACCTCCTCAATAGAAATCGTATAACATATTATAGCAAAATTATATTATAAATCATACAATTGTAAAGTATTATATGCCAACATAAAGCAAATACGTAATCTCTTTAATTATACGATATTTTTCGTTTTTCTTCAAGGCTTTTCCTGCAATCTGATTTAAAACTTCTTGCGGTATTTTTATGAAAATCTGATAAAAAAACTTCCTTTGTTCTTGCTATTCAGATAAATATTTAGTATACAATAGAGTAAAGTATCCGCTGATTTACGATGATGCACTCCATTTGAACAGAAGAAGAAAGGAGCCTGATAATATGGAATTTGATCTTTCAGTTCTTAACAAACAGAACCCGTATAATATAGATATAGAAAAGTTCATAGAACAGTTTTACGGTTTTATTCAGATCAATCATCTTTATGATTCGGCGATACATATGATAGAGACGAAACTTGAGATCATAGACAGCGAGTTTCAGTCCAATTTTTCGAGAAACCCGATACACAATATTTCAAGCAGACTGAAGTCACCTGAAAGCATTGCAAACAAGCTTATCAAGAAGGGCATCCCTATCACAGCGGAGTCTATTTTAAGCAATCTGCATGACATTGCGGGGGTAAGAGTTATCTGCCACTACATCGAGGACATTTACCAGATAGCGCACTATCTTTCCATGCATGACGACATCAGGATAATCAAGCAGAAGGACTACATCCAGAATCCGAAGCCTAGCGGATACAGAAGCCTGCATCTTATTGTGACTGTGCCTGTTTATCTTTCAACCGGTAAAAAAGTAGTGCCTGTTGAAATACAGATAAGGACCATCGCTATGGATTTCTGGGCAAGTCTTGAACACCAGCTGAGATACAAGACGAAGAATAACGTACCGGAAGATCTTTCCGAAGAACTGAAGGCACTGGCTGATACCATAAACAGCACTGATATGCGCATGGAAGATATTTATCACAAGATAAATGATCTTGATGAAGAGGAATAAAGCACGCTCAGCACATCCACAGATCCGTCAAAAAACGGGTCTGTTTTTTTGTCAGTGCTCACCTTATAAAAAATATATTTAATTTTCTGTTGAATTTGTATTAAATTACTGATATAATAAGAAAGGATGAGGCAGACTTTTTTACATCTGCCCGCATTGGTTCTTAATAAGTCGGGGCTCACCGGACGCCAGAATGCCGGTAATAAAAAGCTCCAAGGCATTGTTTTAATTTGAAAGGAGAATTTTCAGTGAATTCATTATCCAAAAGAATCGTTTCATCTGTAACAGCACTCGTGCTTGCTGCTTCAGGTGCAACTGTTTTCGGCGGTGCAAAGGCTGAAAACACTGTAACTGCTGCAGGCAGCTACAACTACGCAGAAGCTCTTCAGAAGTCAATGTTCTTCTACGAGGTACAGCAGGCAGGCGTGCTCCCTGAATGGAACGAAGTTTCATGGCGCGGCGACAGCATGGTAAACGACACAGTTCCGGGTGGCTGGTTCGATGCCGGTGACCACCTCAAGTTTGCTCTTACAAATGCTTACTCAGCAACACTTCTTGCATGGGGTCTCGTTGAATACGGCGACGCAGTTGAAAAAGCAGGACTTGGCGAACTTTACAAGAACAACCTCAAGTGGGGTCTTGACTACCTCGTTGAAGCTGACCTCGGCGACAGCATCGCATACATGATCGGTGAAGGTTCATTCGACCACGTTTGGTGGGGCAGCGCTGAAGTTTACATGAACAAGTACGTTCTCAAGGGCGGCAAGGATCCTCGTCCGACATACACATGTCAGGACAGCTGTATCGAAGCTCAGATGGCCTGCGCTCTTGCAGCCGGATACATGGTATTCAAGGATGAAGCTTATCTTACACACGCAAAGGATCTCTTCAAGAGAGCTGACGCTGAAAAGAGCATCGGTGCTGATGAAGAAGAACATCCTTACTACAAGCCTTCATCATTCTATGATGACCTCTTCTTCGCTGCAAACTGGCTCTACAAGGCTACAGGCGAAAAGGATTATCTCGACAAGGCAACTTCATATGTTCCGCATCTCGACAAGGAACAGCAGTCAGAAGAAATGAAGTTCACATGGGGCCACTGCTGGGATGACACAACTCAGGGCGCTATGCTCCTCTACGCTCAGAACACAGGCGAAGATGAATGGAAGACTCAGGTCAAGAAACACCTCGAATACTGGACAACAGGATACGGTGGAAAGCAGATCGACCACACACCTGACGGTCTTGCATGGCTCTTCCAGTGGGGTTCACTCAGACATGCAACAACAACGGCATTCCTTGCATCACTCGCATGCGACACAATCTTTAAGGATGATGCTGATTTAAGCAAGAAATACAACGATTTTGCAAAATCAACCATGGACTACTGCTTCGGTGACAACGCTAACAAGATGTCATACGTTCTCGGTATGGGCGAAAACAATCCGAAGGCATTCCACCACAGAACAGCCAGCGGTATCCACGATGACCACTGGAACGAACTCGGTACAACACCAAAGGCTGCTGAAGCAAACGGTGAAACATGGCAGACAGAATATGCTCATACACTCTACGGTGCTCTCGTAGGTGGTCCTAACCAGGACGGTTCATACACAGACCAGGTAAATGCTTACCAGAACACTGAAGTTGCTATCGACTACAATGCAGGATTCACTGCTGAACTCTGTGCTCTTATCGCAGACTACGGCGGAACAAAACTTGCTGACTTCCCTGAAGTTGAAACACCAAAGTGGGCTGAATGGGAAGTTGCTGCAGTAGTAAACGGCACACCTGGTACTACATACACAGAACTCAAGACATGGACAATGAACCACACTGCATGGCCGGCAAGAACTGCAAAGGACGTTGCATTCCGTTACTACTTCGATATTACAGAAGTACTTGACGGCGGCCTTTCAGTTGACGATATCAAGGTAGAAACAAAGTCACAGCAGTATTCACAGGGAGAACCTGGTTACGCTATTGCAAATGGTCCGGTACAGTATGACGGAAACATCTACTACGCTGAGATCAAGTTCGAAGACGGCAGCGCTATCATGCCTACAGGCCAGAGCGAACACAGAGACGAAGTTCAGTTCAGAGTTTCTATTCCTGATGCAGTTGACGGCAAGTCTACAGCAGGTTGCTGGGATACTTCAAACGACTGGTCATATGCAGGCGTTGAAGACGCAACAAGTCTTAAGAGTGCTGATTCACTCAACGAACACATCTGTGCTTACGTTGACGGCGTTCTTGTATGGGGCGAAGAACCAGACGGAACAAAGCCTTCAAAGGATCCTGTTGTAAAACCAACAAACCAGCCGGCTCCTACCAAGACACCAGATCCGACAAAGACACCGGACCCTACTAAGACAC
>JBGUVZ010000150.1:0-4064 GCA_045220685.1 Oscillospiraceae bacterium
AGGAGATGTAAACGGGGACGGAGTTATCAATACCAAGGATCTGGTAGTGATGAAAAAGTATCTTCTCGGGGAGGAGACAGATATTGATACTGACGGTGCAGATCTTAACGGCGACCAGAAGATAAATGTTGCCGATATGCTCTATCTGACAGGAGTACTGACTGAATCTGTTCAGCCACCGCAGGATCCTGCAGAACCAAAAGATCCGGCTGAGCCGAAGGAACCTGAAAATCCGAAGGACCCTGAAGAACCAAAGGATCCTGTGGAACAGAAAGATCCGGAAGAAAAGAAATCTGATCCTGCTCAGATCGCTGAAATGAATAAAACGGCGAAGAATATATTCAATACAGCGGTAAATGCGCAGATATACCTTGATTATCAGCGCCCATCCCGTAAACCGTCATCTGATATGAGAGTTTTAGCGGATGACAGTGGCAGTGAACTGACTGAGCTTATGAAACAGGGACTCGAACTTCCTGACGGAACACGCTGGAAAGTTTGTGTTGTTGATTCAGAAATAAAGGGCTGTATCTGTACTTCAGACGGAATTACAGGCGCATATCCGAATGAAATACCTATGTCAGTAAGCGTTGACTATGACAAGCTGGATGACATGCATACTGAATACTATTCTGAAGTAACTATCGACTGGAAGTCGGTATATCCGGAAGGTGTTTCAAAGGATGAAAATATAAAGGACTATGTTCCGAAGACTACAAACGAACTTAATCAGACAGCGAAGCTGCTTTACAATATAATAACAACGGTAAATCAGGAGGCTGAAACAGCGGGAAATACTCTGTCACCATCGGGTTCAGACAATTTTACCGGAACAGTTGCTGATGGTACTATTGACATTGAGTATCTGAAAAAAATCTACAGGCTTACAAACATAAATCCGAAGAATACAATATTCGCAGTCGAAATGGCCGAAGGGGAAATAGTCGGATGTATCTGTACTGATTCATACGGAAAAGTGACAGGTGCATATCCGAATACAGTTCCTCAGACTATGAATATTCCTTATACCGCTGATAACGCAAGAGCATCGGGAGATATAGCATTTGACTGGAAACAGGCTTTCCCTCAGTATATTTCAGATGATCCGGTTCAGAGTGCTCTGCCTGATTATCCTGAAAAGTCTGTCAGCGATTATAATTCTATCGCAAAGGAAGTTTTCACGAATGCTCAGACCATGCTGCAGGAAAAAGAGGCAGAAGGAAAAGAGGTCGTGGACGGAGTTTACAAAGAAACAAGTGAACTGTTTGATCATCTTACAAACGAAAAGGTTAGATACTATGTTCAGGTAAAGAATTATGAAGTAGTATGCTGCATGGTATCTGGCGGAGATCTTACCAGAAGCGGAGCTTATCCTGCAAGCATCCCGCAGAATATGGATATTCCGTTCGATGAATTCAGGGAAGATAAATATCCGTATAATAATGCAGGATTTAAACCTGAATGGGATAAAATATTCCCGGAATATATTAAAGGCGATGCAGAACAGCCGGATAAGCCGGTACAGCCTGTAGCATATTTCAACAGTGCGGCAAAGAATGTTTTCACCAGTGTTCAGACATTGCTTCAGGAATATGAAACATCAGGAAAAGAAGTTCCGGACGGTATTTTTACTTCTGACAGCGATCTTTTCAGGGAGCTTGCTTCTGATGAATATAAATTCACAGTAAAGATCAGGGATTATGTTGTACTTGGCGCGGCGGCTGGCTGTGAAGAACGTTCCGGTGCATATCCGGTAAGCGTTCCAAATCTTCTGAATGTGCCGTTTGATAAAAAGCTTTCAGAAATCGCAGCTAACTATGATGCAGACTGGAATACACTATATCCTGATGGTACTATTGACTTTAAAACCTTTTCTGCTGAAATGGGAGTAGATTATGCATATAATCCGCTGCCGTATTACTGGATCAAAAAAGCTGCGGTCAACTCTTCCAATGCAAATGCAAAGAACGTTTTTATTGCTGCTCAGACTATCGCACAGGAATATGATACAAACGGAGTAGTTGTTGACGGTATATTTAAGAGTTCAGATATTTCATCAGAGTTTGCAAAGACAGTGAAAGATAATATGATCTGGAATGATGATGAATGGTCAGTTAAGGTTGAAAACAACATGGTTGTCGGCGTATGCTATGCAACTTCATACGGATATACAGGTGCTTATCCATGCTATGTACCTTCAGAGTGCCTTGTAACTTATAAAGGTTATAATGAATTATGTGAGGGTAATCACAAGAGTGATGAATGGCTTTCAGCCGGACATCTGATTATGCCTTGATAAAGTGATGCAGAAATAGTCCCAAAATATTAACAAGCGGTACATCCGAATCAAAACCGGGTGTATCGATTGTTAAGCAATACGCTTTGTTGATTACATCAAATAATATAGCGACGCTTATTTGAACGTTTGTTGATTATTCCGAACCTACAGAGCATCTCTTGACAGTCCTAATTTGTTGTGTTATAATTCAGACAAATTAAAAGCTATGACGAAGACGGAACCTGCAACGAATTTTTCAGAGAACCGGTGGTGGTGTGATACCGGTAAAGGACTGCAGAATTTCCTATCACTTCCGAGCCGGAAACCCCAAAGGTTTACACCCAGTAGGCGATTCCCGTGTATGCTGCGTCAGTGCATAGAAGTTGTCAGACTTCGAAGAGGTGGCGGATCATTGAATCCGCAATTTGAGTGGTACCGCGAGTATTCATAGTCAATACCCGTCTCAAAGCTAATACGTGCTTTGAGGCGGTTTTTATTTTGCCTTCTCAGAGCTTCAGTCAAAAAATGCAGCCTGCTGTTTCTCTGTACTGACATGCGGAAAATAAGCAGATGCGGAACATCCGAAGAAATGAAAGGCGGAATTATCATGCTTACACTCGACAAGGTATTCGATGCACAGACAGTGCTCAAAAACATCATCAGGGAAACAAATCTCGTAAGAGCTCACGGTATCGCACCGAAGTGCGAACTTTATCTGAAACCGGAAAATCTTCAGTTTACCGGATCATTCAAAATCCGCGGAGCTGCGTACAAAATCGCAATGCTCTCACCGGAGGAAAAGAAGAACGGCGTTATCGCATGCTCAGCCGGAAATCACGCACAGGGCGTCGCTCTTGCTGCAACTAAAAACGGCATAAAATCGCTTATCTGCCTGCCGGATACTGCGCCTATCTCGAAAATAGAAGCCACCAAGGGATTCGGTGCAGATGTGTGCTTAGTGGAAGGATGCTACGACGACGCATACCGCAGAGCACTTGAACTCCGTGACGAAAAGGGATACACCTTCGTACATCCTTTTGACGATGAAAATGTAATTGCCGGTCAGGGCACTATCGCACTTGAGATCTTAAATGACATCGACAACATCGATGCCATTGTTGTCCCTGTCGGGGGAGGCGGACTTATCTCCGGTATCGCCTATACGGTAAAGCAGATCCGGCCGTCCGTAAAGGTGTACGGCGTTCAGGTCGCAGGCGCACCGAGTATGTACAATTCAGTGAAGAACGGTCAGATCGAATGCCTTCCGTCAGTATCGACTATTGCAGACGGTATCGCTGTAAAGCAGCCGGGTGAAAATACATATGCCCTTGTAAGTGAATACGTTGATGAAATGGTCCTTGTAAGTGACGACGAAGTGGCAGGAGCCATCCTTGCACTTGTCGAAAAGCAGAAGATGGTAGCGGAAGGTGCCGGTGCAGCTGCCGTTGCGGCAGTAATGAGCGGTAAACTTGATGTTGCCGGCAAGCGTGTTGTTGCAGTGGTATCCGGTGGTAACATCGATGTTACAAGCCTCTCAAGAGTTATCGACCGCGGCCTTCTCAATTCCGGACGTTCAACCAGCCTGCTTATCGAACTTATTGACAAGCCTGGCCAGCTTAAGGAAATCTCACGTATAATCGCCGACTGCGGCGGAAATGTTACCGGTGTTCACTATGAAAAAGGTGCTACTGAAAGTGTCAACGGATGTTTCCTGCGTATCAACATGGAAACAAGGGATTTCGACCACGTTGATCTTATCACCCGTTCGCTTTGCGAAGCTGGCTTT
>JBGUVZ010000151.1:0-7061 GCA_045220685.1 Oscillospiraceae bacterium
CTTGAGTTCTTCGTAGAATTCCTTTGCAGTTGCAAGTGAATGATTTCCGTCACCCATCGCAAACACGAGAGGATTCTTTTCATTAAGAGAATATTTTTTATTGAATGAATCAATATCTGCAAGACCGTCAAGAGCCTTGAGTATTTCTGCCTGTTCGCTTTCCGGTATCAGCCAGCCTGCCGCATGACCGCCCTTCTGCATGAGATCGAAGTCATAGACTTTTTCAAGTTTATCCTTCTTCTTTTCAAGAGGTTCGATAACTGTTCCCTTTTCATCATCGATAAGGATCATGATGTGAGGAAGTTCAAGTTCAGCGCCTCTTCTGACTGCAATTCTCGGAGGTATTCTTTCAATAACAGTCGCTTCAGTTGCACGGACCGGTGAAACTGAACCCTTTCTGTAGTCGTAGTCTTCAAGGTCGATACATCCCACAAGACCTGCTCTGACCTTTCCGTCATCCTGAGTTCTTTCAAGATAGATCATTGAGTTCTTATATTCCTTAAAAACATTGTTCTTAAGGGCATCCTTCATTGAAGCCTGGATCTTTTTTATACGGTCGGCAACATCATTTTCTTCAAGATAAACTTCCGGAAGAATAAGATTGTATGCTGACGGAGCACCGGCTGATATCTGCGCTGTCTCCTTCCAGTAGTCAGGTTCGCTTGTGTACTGGTCACAGGCCACGACAGCCCATTTTTTCATATCTGCATCTGCCGGCAGAAGGATATCTGCATTTCTGAAAGTATTCATGATTCACTGTCCTTTCATATCAGTTAAAGTAAACGTACTCTGAATCCGGCGCCTCTGCCTTTTCCATACTCTTTAAGTTGAATACAGGTGAAGGTGCATCCATGCCCTGCGGCATAACGAAACGGACATCGGCTGTGACTGTTACCCAGTCACCTTCAGTAATTTTCACGTCACCAGGTGCCACGCAGAGAAGCTTGAGATATTCAAGGTCGTCAGCACAGCACTGCATTGCATAGCGATAAACAAGAAAACTTGTCATCGGATAACCCTTAGGCCTTGTTACCTGTCCCTTGAACTGAACAGTTTTATTGTTGTAGCGTTCGCAGTTTTCAAAAATATCGATAAACCACAGACCGAAGTCCATGTCTTCTATTTTTACAACAGGAGCATCGATATCAAACGGAAGCTCGTCCAGTTCCTCATCTGCAGTTCCGTCATTTCTCAGGAACATGAGAGATGCTTCAGGATTAAGAGATTTTACTGCCGCTCTGAGTTTAAGTTTTTTCGTGTTTTCGTCGCAGCGGTTGAATACAACTACAGTTGCGTATTTAAACTGCTCGTTCATGATCTGACGCATGCAGCGGAGCTGCTCATCAAACTTCGAAGCATCGATCATAGCTGAAATCTGAACAATATCCCAGTTTTCAGGCCATTCAAGCTCCATAAGTTCATCAACGCTCTGCATACAGTTGTTTTCCAGAAGAACAGCTGTAGGTCTTTCGTTTCTCTCAATGTCCTGAATGTACATTGAAGTAAGGTCTTCCTTATTCTCAACCATGTAAAGCACAACATTGTCTGCAAGGTTTTCATATTCAGTAAAACCGTCTTCACAGCAGATAATTACGACCTTTTCCTGTTCCTTAAAGAAATCCTGCGTAAGCCACCTCTGGATCATGGTAGTCTTTCCGCTTTCAACAAATCCTGTAAAAATAAATACCGGAGTTGGTTCCATTTTTCTGATCGCCCCTTGATCTGCAGCGTTCCCCGGAAATGTTTCCGGGATCAGCTGTATGAATATTTATATGTATCAGGCAAAACTATTTGCCGTAAGCAAAGATCACTGCTTTTTGAATGTCTTTGTAAGTACGTCCTTGTTAAGTTCAGTACCGATAACAACGACTCTTCCTGTTACATCAGCGCTGCCATAACGTACTTCATATTCATCAGGTACATAGTCAAAGTGGATCCATCTGCCGTCATCTGCAGGAACGATACCCTTTGCACGGATAACTGTACCATATTTTTCTGTATTTGTAAGATCAGAAAGAATGTCCTTCATCTCGTTCTCGCCGAACTTTCTTACTGTCTCTATGCCGATGCTTGTGAACACTTCATCAGCATGGTGGTGATGGTGTCCGCAGCTGCATTCCTCACCGTCTTCGTGATGGTGGTGATGATGATGTTCATGTTCATCGTCGTCATCATCGTGGTGGTGACCACAGCAGCACTCCTCACCGTCTTCATGATGGTGGTGATGATGTTCGTGTTCATCGTCATCATGATCGTGGTGATGATGGTGATGCTCGTGTTCGTCGTCATCATCGTCATCGTCGTGATGGTGGTGACCGCAGCAGCATTCCTCGCCGTCTTCGTGATGGTGGTGGTGATGATGTTCATGTTCATCGTCGTCATCGTCAAAGTCAGCTTCATCAAAGTATTCATCTTCAACGTTAAGGTCGAAGCCAGCTTCCATTACTTCCTGAATCTTCTTACCATCGATCTCATCCCAGTCTGTTGTGATGATGAGAGCGTTAGGATTTATCTCGTTAAGAGCATCTGTACACTTTTCAAGTTCTGTGTCATCAATATCCTTTGTACGGCTTAAAACAACAAGTCCTGCGCTCTGGATCTGGTCGATGAAGAACTCACCGAAAAGCTTGATGTACTTTGCATACTTCTTTACGTCAACAACTGCAGTGTATGAGTTGAGAATGATAGGAGTATCTTCGCATACGCCCTCAACAGCCTTTATAACATCAGAAAGCTTGCCGACACCTGAAGGTTCGATGATGATACGGTCAGGCTGGTAATCAGTAACTACCTTTCTGAGAGCTTCGCCGAAGTCACCTACCAGTGAGCAGCAGATGCATCCTGAGTTCATTTCTGTGATCTCAACGCCTGCATCCTTGAGAAATCCGCCGTCGATGCTGATCTCACCGAATTCGTTTTCGATAAGAACGATCTTTTCGCCTGCGTAAGCTTCCTTTATCATCTTCTTGATGAGTGTCGTTTTACCGGCACCGAGAAAACCTGAATAAACATCTACAGGAATAAGTCCTTCTTCCTGTTCGTCGCACCATTTTTCAAATGCATTGATAACATCGTTGAGTTCCTTCTGGTCCTCAATGTTGATGAGTTCAATGTCATTTTCAGCGATCTCCTTGAAACCGTAAAGGAAAACATCTCCTTCAGTTTCAGGTTCTACAGGTACAAGTGCTATGTAATCCTTGCCGTTGCAGTCAAAGGCTGTAAGCACGTTACACTCCATAATGCTGTCATCTTCAAGTGTAAGTTTTATCGTGTCATGATGACCATGCAGGATTTCTTCTTTGTTACTCATAATTTTCTAGGTCCTTTCTGGAATGTTATTTATAGACCGGAACATATTCAAATCCGTCCCGGAGAGTATCCATGTTTTTGTATACAAGAGCTGTTCCCCTTGCCACGCAGTGATCGGAATTCTCAGCGATCCTGCACTTGATGCCTGTCTCGGAACAGATGAACATATCTATTCTTCCGAGATGGGCGCCGCCGCCGGTAAGAACAATGCCGTTGTCGTAAATATCAGCGATAAGCTCTGGCGGAGTCTGTTCAAAGACATGACGAATCGCCTCAGTTATGTCCGCAAGATGCTCCTCAACTGCAAGATGAAGATCAAGTTCGCTTATCTCAACTGATTCCGGCATTCCTGTATAAATGTTTTTGCCGCCGATGGTAATCTTTCTGTTAATGCCGGGATCGTAAAGATTTGCAATGTTCATCTTTGCGTTTTCCGCAGTGCGTTCGCCGACATTTATTTTATACCTGGCAGCAAGATATTTCATTACAGCCTGATCAAGCTTGTTTCCGGCTGTGGTAACTGAATGGGAAACAACGACACCGTTCAGTGAAACGACCGCAATATCCGTCGTTCCTCCGCCTATGTCTATTACCATGTTTCCCGATGGTTTTGAGATATCCACCCCTGCCCCGAGAAGAGCAGCGATAGGTTCTTCTATAAGATAAACCTTTCTTGCACCGGCACTGACTGCAGCCTCAATAACTGCACGTCCTTCAATATCGGTGATGAACGACGGCACACAGATAACTATTCTCGGTCTTAACGGCTGACTGCCGAGAACTCTGAGAATAAAAGCCTTTATCATATATTCTGCCATACCGTCATCGGAAATAACTCCGTCTGCAAGCGGTCTTACTATTTTGATATAATCAGGAGTCCTGCCTATCATGTTATAGGCTTCAAGACCAACTGCCACAACTTCCTTGCGGTACATGTGATATGCCACAACAGAAGGCTCACTGAGTACAACACCGGCATTGTCTCTGGTGATGACGATGTTGGTAGTGCCAAGGTCTATTCCTATATCCACTTTTCAGTTCCTCCTTTACCGAAGTTTTGTTCCGGCTGTGACTGCAGCAAACACAGTTTCCGCTCCGGAATTCTTAAGAAGCCGCGCACATCGGTTTATGGTGCTTCCTGTAGTTATTACATCGTCACAGATGATTATTCTCTTCCCCGTAAGATCGATTTCCTTTATCTTAATGGAAGAAATGTTTCTCTTTCGCTGTGACTTATTAAGATAATGCTGTGATGAGTCGGTGTCCTGCTTGATGAGCACATCATTCACAAGCGGTATGTCAAGTGCCGATGCTATCTCACCGGCGATTATTTCAGCCTGATTGAACCCGCGCTTCCGGAATGATGCCGGCGACATGGGAACAGGCATTATCATATCAAACTTTAGTTCCGGCTTTTCCTTTTTCAGTATGCCGGCAAGAAGTTTTCCGGAGTATTCACCGAAATTCTTGTTGTTTCCGCGTTTGAGCGAGAGAACTCCTTCCTTTACGAGAGTCTCGTACCGAAGCGGAACAAGAGCGCCGTCGTAGAAATTCTCATCAGAACACATGCATGATTCCCTGCCGCAAACAGGGCATGCCTTTTCATGAACAGTTTCGATGGATCTGTGACATTTTCCGCAGATAAGCTTGTCCCACTTAATGAAATCATCGCAGCAGGGACATCTGTTCGGAAAAACAAGATCAGCAAGGAACCGCGATATCGTGTTCATTGGCTATCTCACTTTCGATCATCTCTTTAAGGCAGGTGTAACGGTAGGTCTTGCGGGCATTGTCCACCATCTGGCAGAGCTTTTTCTGCGAACCCACCACAATGAGCATTTTCTTTGCTCTTGTAACTGCTGTATAGAGAAGATTACGGTAGTAAAGCTTTTCGAAACCGCCGAGGACCGGAAGAATAACAATGTCAAACTCGCTGCCCTGGCTTTTGTGAACCGTTATGGCATAGGCAAGCTCGATCTGTTCGAGAAGTTCAAAGGTGTAGGTGCATATTCTTCCGTCAAAGTCAATGACCGCTATTCTGTCTGCCTTGTTTATGGCTCTTATCGTACCTATGTCACCGTTGAAAATACCCGTGCCCCGTTCATCGTCACGGCTCCACTCAATATCATAGTTGTTTCTGGTCTGCATTACCTTGTCGCCGCAGCGGAAGGTGTAGACCATATTTTTTACTTCCATCTTGTCTTTCGCGGAAGGATTGAGCTTCTGCTGAAGACGCTTGTTAAGCTCAATTACTCCGAGAGTGCCTTTTCTTGAAGGACAAAGTATCTGAATATCTTCAAAAGGTGAAATGCCGTATGCTTTCGGAAGTCTTGTACTGCAGAGATCTGTTACGAAAGCGGATGCCTCTTCAAAGGCAAGACGCTGAAAGAAGAAGAAATCATTGTTCTTCTGTGTCAGGTCAGGATATTCACCGTTTATGATCCTGTGTGCATTAGTGATTATGCAGCTCTGGCTGGCCTGACGGAAGATCTCCTTAAGCTCAACGACCGGTATTCTGTGGCTGTCGATCATATCCTTGAGAACATTGCCGGCGCCGACAGAAGGAAGCTGATCGCTGTCCCCTACCATTATAAGACGGCAGCTGATCTTCAGGGCACGCAGAAGGCTCTCGAAGAGCAGCGTATCGACCATCGACATCTCATCCACCACAAGAACTCCGCAGTTGAGCGGATTGGATTCGTTGTGGGCGAATCTGAGCTTGCCGTCCATGTCGAACTGAACTTCAAGAAGTCTGTGTATCGTCTTGGCTTCATAGCCCGTAAGGTCAGAAATACGCTTGGCTGCACGGCCTGTCGGAGCCGCTATCATTACCTTCTCGCCTTTTTTCACGTACATGGAAATAATGGCATTGAGCGTAGTGGTCTTACCTGTACCAGGCCCGCCTGTCAGTATGAGAAGTCCCTTTGAAAGGGCCGCTGAGATCGCAAGGCGCTGGAGTTTTTCGTACCTGATACCCGTCTGTGCTTCATTGTCGCTTATCATTTTTTCATAGTCGTAAGTATCAGGTGAAGAAAACGCCTGCATAACTCCAAGTCTTCCGGCTATGTAGCGTTCCGCATCGTAGTAGTCGGAAAGGAATGAATAGTTTCTGTTCTTCGATTCCTTGAAGTACTCGGAAAAGCTTCCGTTCTCAAGTTCCTCACTGTAGGCTGAGTCAAAACTTTCCTCTGAAATTATAAGATATTCACATACTTTGGCCTTAAGCTTCTCATGCGGAAGACATGTGTGGCCGCTGTTGGCATTTTCAAGCAGGACGTACGTGATTCCCGCTCTGATCCTCATCGGTGAATCGTGCGGTATGCCGACTGATTCAGCTATCTGTTCAGCTTTTGAAAATTCAAGTTCAACGCCATATGAACAGAGTTTATAAGGATCTGCCTGAATTATCTCCATGCTCTGGAAGCTCCACTTTTTGAAGGCTTTCATCGCAAATTTCGCTTTGATCCCGAATTTTGCAAGATAAGTCATAAGCTTGCGGAGATTAAATATCTGTTTGAGTTCATTGGTTATATTCTCGCATTTTTTCGGGGAAATTCCTTTCACACAAAGAAGCCGCTGCGGTTCGTTTTCCATTACCTCAAGGGTGCTGTCGCCGAACTCATCAACTATTTTTTTCGCAAGCGAAGGACCAATTCCTTTTATAACACCCGAAGAAAGATATTTTCTTATCTGTAAAGCGGTACCCGGAAGCATCCTTTCACAGTATTCAGCCTGAAACTGCATACCGAACT
>JBGUVZ010000152.1:0-4983 GCA_045220685.1 Oscillospiraceae bacterium
TTCGACCTTATATCTTGTTGATGTCGGTCCGCCAACGCCGGGATAAGCAACATACAGCTTATGTGTCTCAAACCATTCGTCTGTGTACTTTCCGTTTAATTTGGCCAGTTTACCACCGCTCTCCTCGATTTCGAGTTCCTGCTTTTCAGTAAACAGAGCATCAAATCCGGCACGGTCTGTGATCATCTGATGCTGCGGATATTCATCTATGCTGTTGTCTGCAGTTACACGTACAGAAATTGGTGTGAAACCGTATTCTGTTTCTTCCTTCTCGTAAAGTGTATCTATCTTCTTTGAAAGATACTGTCTTAGTCTTGCAAGGTCAGCAAGACTAACTGTACCATCGCCATCAACATCTGCTATCATTAATTGCTTATTATCAAACGTTTTGTCTCCTATAAGATAAAGCGACATCAAAGAAATATCGGAAACATCAATTTTATCATCAAAATTCACATCTGCCAAAGTCATTGATTCCGCTGCTGGCGAAATAAACGGAAGACCCATACTTAACTGATGGCCTTCATAGATAAGTGTACTCATTCTGATTTTTCCATCTGCATCTCGGGTTACTGTGAAATATTGATTATTTTTCTTTAAATTCTGTAAAACCGTATCATTACAATTATCTATTATCTCCATTGTATCCAGATTAATAATATATTTCACATCACGCTTATATCCTGTTGTTATTAGATCACTGCCTTTTTTATAAACTATTGTTTCATTATATTCTATATAAGCGTAATGAATATTTGCATCTGCTTTTTCCATCAATTCGATAATTTCATCATCATTTTGCGGCTTTCCAGAAACAACAAGAATTTGTCTGCCAAGTAGATCAGCGAAATAATACGTTTCTTCGTTGTTTTCTATCACTCTTATAATATCATCAGATTGACATATAAAAGGCTCTTCAGAAGCATCAGTGACATTAACCTCATTATTGGTATTTGCACTAACAACCATCGGATTTAAACCAACACCTACAGCAATTAAAAACGCTGTGCCTAAAGATAAAAACTTCTTTTTCATAATGAAATCCTCCCCTATTTATAATCAGTTATTTATTCAGAGTAATCCTTAAGGATGAAAATTACTGGATTTTCGTATCCGCATTAATGTTGTCAAATACAAGCTCACTTCTTGGAATAGCTGCAGCCAGATGCCATTCTGTATTGTCATCTTCATCCGGCTCGTCATTGTTTATACTTGTTCCTAAAGTCACTTCAAGCACACCATTGCTCTTTACCATCAGATCTTCAATCTTGTATTCGATATTTTTCTTCACAGACGGCTGATCTGCAATGTAAAGAACATTATCCTTGAAGAAATTATCTTTCAGTAACTCGTCCTTTATATGAGTGTATTTTCCGTCGTAAAGATCATTGATACGTTCAAAGCCTTCCATTGAATCAATCAGACTTATATTTACTGTGTTACCCTTTGATTCAACTTCCGTTTTCGAAGCAGACTTTACTGATTTTTCGTTGATCTGATTAATGATTCTGTATCCGTCTTCACCTTCCTGAGAATGACCGTTGCTTACAAAGGAAGCAACATCTGACGGATCTATGACGTTCTTAGGAACTGCAGCAGCGAGCATTCTATAAACCATCTGTTCTCCTCCGACAGATACCTTAGTACCGTCTTCATAATAATGCACAGTGGTGAACGTAATATAATCCATTGTAAGATTTTTATCTTTATCGAGACTCAGCCTGTATATCCAGCTTTTAGGATTAGTGTTTCCGGAATATAAAGTCTGATAAACGAGGAAGTTATCATCGAAGAATTCCTTTGAAATATCCAGTCTTTCTATTACACCTGCAGGTTCGATATTGTTTTTGCTCATTTCTTCTTCAAACTGTTCCATCGATGTTATCATTCCTGAAACTACCGGATAACTGCCGTCTTTAAATCCTACGTTAGTAGAGTTCACTATCGTACACTTGTCAGTAATATAAGTGCGTTCCCTGATCTCATTGAAATGAACAATAGTTTCACTTTCACTGTTTTCAGATGCCGGTACTACTGTAATGTAGTGAAAAACACTCGCCAGAGCCGTCATAAATTCAGGGATCTCCTTGTCGTAGTAAAGATGAACATTGCCGTCTTTATCAAGCTTAACTCCGGTCAGAGTATATTTAACTCCGTTGCAGCCTTCCGAGTTATCGACCATAACTGCAAGTCTGTTAGTCTTAAAGAATTCTTCGTTTACTTCGATGCCTTTCTTTGCAAGTTTCTTGTTTTCTTCACTGTTTATGCCGATATATTCATCGTAATCATCCATCGAAGATATCATTATTGCCTTAAGTGCAGAACCCCATTTATCTACATCTACCCCTACTGTTACAGTTTCGCAGCTGTCGCTGATATCGGTAATATCACTTGTAACAGCCGGAGATGGAACCGATGCATTCGGTGTTTTTCCAAGTGAATCTATTTTCTTTGAAAGATACTGTCTGAGCATTGCAAGATCTGCAAGTGTAACTTCGCCGTCACTGTCAACATCAGCTGCTTTCTTCTGGTTTTCAGAAAGATTTCTGTCACCTAAAAGCGCAAGTGAGAGTTCGGTGAGATCGGATACATCGATCTTTTCATCAGCGAAAATATCTCCTGTCATAATTACATCTTCCTTTGCATCCTCTGCAGCAGAAATATAAACTGAATTTGATGCAAGCATACTTAGTACTATGATCCCCGCTAATGTTTTTCTGATTTTTTTCATAAAAATCAATCCTTTCATAATATATTCTATTATCAGTTGTTTTCACTCGTTGTATACGATACAAAACAGTTTTTTGTATTAAAATACATTACACGTATTGTATCACCATAAAAATTCTTTAAGTAATACACTTCCACAGTATAAGTATTGCCATAAACATCTTTCATAACTTCCAGCGTAATTAATCTGCCGATTTTATCTGTAGGTATGATTTCAGCACGGTTATAATATACACCATCCGGATCAATAAGATACTGCGGAAAATCTTCCAGGCTTACTTCAGAATGTTCTGTCTCGCACATAACAGTTACATCAGCAGATACCTGAGTCTCAATCGCTATTTTTGGCGTTGGTACCGGATAAGTTTCATATACAAGTACCGTAACAGGATTATATTCCGTTGTAGTCACCTGAACTCCTGCAGGATTCGGTATAAATTGCGGCTCAGTAATGATATTTTCAGTCATCACAATTGCTGTGCCCTGAGGTTTCGACGGATAAGTCATTTCCGTTTCAGCTGGTTTATCTGTTACCGCCGGTTCAGTTACCGGAACAACTGTATGAACTTCAGCGGTGACTTTCTCCGGTTCTGTAACCGGAACTTTTGTCACTTCCTGCGGTTTCTGCGTTAATACAGTTTTTTCGCCGGAACTTCCGCCGTTTTCAGATGATGCTTCTGTTTTTGCCGGAACTGTCTCCGCATACGAAATACTGCTTTCATATCCGGTTTCCGTTTCAGTCACTTCCGTATTTTCTCTGACCGTATCTGATGACTGCACCGGCTTTTCGGTTTTAAGGACATCTGTTTCATACAGTTCAGTCTCAGTAACAGTCGTTACAATGACAACGGTGTTATCTATCTCCGGATGAAGCGCTTTGTTTACTGCATTGTGATAATGAATGCAGGTACATAATGCAATTACCGCAGCTGATGCCGATGTAATTATCCATATCGGTTTTCTGCTTTTTATTTCCGGCTCATAGTGCTCGGCTTCTTCTATAAATCGATCATCGATCTTACCGATAGCATCTCTCAGCTGCTCTGCATTCATTATACTCCCACCCTTCTTTTAAGATGTTCTTTAAGCTGTTTCCGTACCCTTGAAAGGATCGCCCTGACATTTTCCTCGGTCATGGAACACTTCTCAGATATATCAGCGATACTGTCAAAGTACCAGTACCTTCTGACAAATATAAACCTACGGTCCTTTTTAAGCGAATCAAGGAACTCATTGATGGCAGCCACCACTTCATTTTCATCGTACTTTTCTTCCGTGCTGCCGCTTCTGTCGATACATTCTTCCAGTTCCTCAGTGGAAATGCATACGTCCTTTTTCCGCTTGCTGTTGTTATAATATTTGAACCTGTTAAGTGAATGGTTCCTTACAATCTTGAACAGAAAATATGCCAGAAATTTCGGTCTTTCCGGCGGCATCAGATTCCACGCTGTCAGATAAGTATCGTTGAGACATTCCTCTGCATCTGAATTGTCGTTCAGTATCTGATTTGCGATATACATACATCTGCTTCTGTACTTTTTATCAGTTTCCGTGATCGCACTTTCCGAGCGTTCCCAGTAAAGATCTATTATTTTTTCATCTTCCAGAACCACACACCTCCATTCCGGTTGTGAGTGTACGCCTCCCGGCTTTCACTCTATTAAGGCCTCTACTTATATAGTTTCCTGTAACACGCGTTTGTGACAAATAAAATTTAAGTTTGTAGAAAGTCATAAATCAGACATTACCAGTTTGTCTTATTTTCACAAAAGGTACCGAACGTCAGTTTCAAATGATGCCCGATACCTTTTATTTTAAAGTATTTATTAGTCTTCTGTAATTGTTATCTTAAATTATACTATATTCTCACGTTTATGACAACAGCAAAACAAAATAGTTTTTTGCAAATATCGCCATGTTGCAGCCGTCTGAATGAAAATGAGGCGCCTCCGGCGCGATTTATAAACCGAGCAAGCTCGGTTTTTCAATAGCAGTCTTCGGCCCGCAGGGGTGAAGACTACCATTATACAGCAGAACAGCCATATTCGTATCAATTGAAAAGTCAAATATTATATTTCCATTTAAATTCCTTAGAAATAGTTGACACGCAGCTTCGTTTGTGGTATTATAATAATGATGATAAATTTATCCATTCTATAAAAATACATTGCCCATAGACCCGGGTCATGGTATAATAAAAAAGGAGATACCATGAAAAAAATCAAAGGTATAAACAGAAAAGCAAGTAAAAAC
>JBGUVZ010000153.1:0-8806 GCA_045220685.1 Oscillospiraceae bacterium
CATCCCGATGACCTTGTCGCTTATCGTGATGCAGTGGATACCGTATTCGCCACCAATGCCGAAATAAAAGCCATCCACTACCGCGCCCGCAAACCCGACTGCACCTACGTCGTCTGCGCCACCAGAGCGTTTATACTTCCCGATGAAAACGGCGTACCGGAATATTTCGGGGGAATAATTATTCCTGAATAAAAAAATGCCACCGCTGCATATCTGAACTGACAGCAGCGGTGGCTAAATAGTTTATACATCAAAAATCCCGGCAAGTTTAAGCTTACCGGGATTTATTCATATCAGCACACCGTTGCAGTGGTCTATCTCATGCTGAATTATCTGTGCTGTCATATCAGTGAAATTCTTTACACGGGTCTCGAATTTCTCATTCTGCCAGCGTACCCTGATCATCTGGTATCTTTCCACCGGACGCGGATCTCCGATAAGAGAAAGACATCCTTCAGCGGTCTTGTACGGCTTTTCGCATTTTACTATCTCAGGGTTGAACATCATCATGTATTTGCCGTTGTCATTGAAAGCAATTATACGTTTCATAACGCCGATCATATTTGCCGCCATACCGACGCATGTTTCCTTATGCGCCTTAAGCGTATCCATAAGATCCGTCGCTGTCTGCATATCTTCAGGAGTAGCATCTTCTGATTTTACCGCAAGAAGTATCGGATCGTGTACTAGTTCTTTTACCATTTTCTTAATTCTCCTGTTGTATTACTGATTCTGCTATAGAAATATTATACCGCATTATTAAATGAAAATCTATATTTCCGCAGAGTTTTTCACGGATAAAACACTTGACAATCAAAATTCAATTTGATACAATAGAATTGTAAACAATCGTTTTATAGAAATCATAATCATACGAATAATATAATCCTTTTTTTCCTTAACTTATGAGGTGATCAGATGAACGATAATTTCGATCTTCAGGAATATCTTACAAAAGGCGTGGAGAAAATTGTTGCAGGGACGGTAAAAGCAACGCTTAGCAATCCGAAAGAAAGTGCATTCATGCTGAAATTCTCGAAAGCAAGCAGCGTTGCTTCGAAAAAGCGCAGAGAAGCTGAGAAAAACGGTGAGCATATTCCGCCGTTTCTTATCGCAAGTATCACCAGCAAATGCAATCTGCACTGTACAGGATGTTACTCACGCTGCAACCATGCGACTGTCGATTCCGAACCGGTAAAGCAGCTCACATCGGATGAATGGATGAAAATATTTGACGAGGCGGATGAAATGGGTATCAGTTTCATACTGCTCGCCGGCGGTGAACCTATGCTCAGACGCGATATAATCAAAGCTGCAGGTGAAAAACAGAACACCCTTTTCCCTATATTCACAAACGGAACTTTTATTGACGAAGAATACTATGCCCTGTTTGATAAATGCCGCAATCTCCTGCCTGTCATGAGTATTGAAGGCGACCGCGAGGCTACTGACAACCGCCGCGGAAAAGGAATTTATGACAGACTGATCTCAAACATGGAAGAGTTTAAGAAGCGGAAACTCATCTTCGGGGCATCGGTGACTGTGACAACGCAGAACTATAAGGAAGTAACTTCGGAAAAATTCCTAAACGATCTTTCTGAACGCGGATGCAAGGCGGTTATTTACGTCGAATATGTTCCGGTCACTGCCGAAGACAGAAGTCTTGCTCCGGATGATGAGCAGCGTGACTATCTGATGAGCGAAATAGAGCATCTTCGCAAAGAACATCCTGAAATGATCTATATCTCCTTCCCCGGCGATGAAAAATCATCAGGCGGATGCGTGGCTGCCGGCAGAGGATTTTTCCACATCAATTCCCACGGCGGTGCAGAACCATGTCCGTTCTCACCATTTTCCGATGTAAACGTAAAGAACACTTCGCTTCGTGAGGCGCTTCACTCGCCTCTGTTCACTGCATTACGTGACGGCGGTATTTTACTTGACGACCACGCCGGCGGATGTGTACTGTTTGAAAAGAAAGCTGAAGTTGAATCACTGCTTCAGAAAAATGCAGTGACTGCGTGAAAAGCGGTACATTTCATTCCACGGAATGAAATGTACTATCAATAAGCTGCCGCAGGTAGCTCACCTTTTCTTTGCAGTGCTCATAACATGAAACGACCGTACAGATTTTCAATCGGCTTAGCACCGAATAAAACCTGTACGGTCATTATTTCTTCATTCCGTTTCTCATAATTAACCAGATTTTACAAATACATCGTAAAAATTCAAAGTCTAAGCTACTGAAATTTCAAAGTTTTGATATGTGAAAATTCAAAGTCAATAGTTTGAGAACGTATAACACGTAAAGCCAGGTAAATTTCAGCTGATCACTATTTCCCAAGAAATTTGTTCAGAATATTGTAAAGCGTAACCGCTTCTTCCTTGGAAATATTCAAAGTACACGCTATCTTCTGCGGAACTTCTACTGCTTTTTCCTTCATAGCTTTTCCGGCTTCGGTAAGCGTTACATTGAGCAGGCGCTCATCTTCGGTGTCGCGCTTTCTTTCTACAAGACCTTTCTGTTCGAGCTTTTTGAGAAGCGGAGTCAGGGTGCCGGAATCGAGATAGAGAAGCTTTCCCATGTCACGTACGCTGATGCATTCGTGTTCCCACATGACGAGCATGGTGATGTACTGCGTGTAAGTGAGATCAAGTTCTTCAAGCACCGGCTTGTAGCGGTTTACTATCTCACGGGCTGCTGCGTAGAGAGGAAAACACAGCTGATGGTCAAGCTTTAAGCATTCGTATTTTTTGTTGTCTTTACTCAATGGTATCGCCTCTGTTGTTTTGATTTACATAAAAACACTGTATACTGATCTTAAATTATCCTATAAGTTCGGCAACCAGCTTTTCAAGATCTTTCATGTCCTGTGTAGGCTCGAATCTTGCAACAACATTTCCTTCCCTGTCAACAACGAACTTTGTAAAGTTCCACTTGATTTCAGGATTGTTCTTGTAATCCCTGTCGATCGTTTTAAGCATCGCTGACATGGCTAATGCTTTCGCACCTTTTCCGAAGCCTTCAAACCCCTTCTGAGACTTGAGATATTTGAAAAGATCCAGAGCATTTTCGCCGTTTACATCTGACTTTTTCATCTGCGGGAACTGTGTGTTGTACTTGAGTGTGCAGAACTCGTGGATCTCATCGTCAGTACCAGGAGTCTGGCCTGCAAACTGATTGCACGGAACGTCGATTATTTCAAGCCCTTTGTCGTGATACTTTTCATACATTTCTTCAAGCGGCTTGTAGTGAGGAGTAAATCCGCAGCCTGTAGCTGTATTCACCACAATTATAACTTTGCCTTTGAAATCTGCCAGACTTACCTGTTCACCATTTCTTGCCGGAACGCTGTAATCATAAATACTCATAGCCAATAACCTCCTGTATAAAATTCGATTGTACACAATTAGATTTTGTAATATTAATATAACATAAAAAAATGCAGATGTCAATAGCATCTGCACTTTTTCTCATGAAAATTCAAATTTTATATCAGCACTCCGTTGCAGTGGTCGTGCTCTCACACTATTCTGATTTTAGATCTTTCCGGATCTGCTTCGAACGAAAGAACACATATCAGAGCAAGGAGCGCCCCCTGAAAGGCACCTGTATGGTCAAGGTTAATTATTCCTTTACTGTAATCACCGTTTAACGTACAGTTACCGCAGTCTGCAATTATCATGGAGTCCACATCAGTATGCAGAACATTTGATATCTTCTTTTTTTCAACGAATATACTCCGCTTATTCGTTATTACGAAATATTCCTTTCCTTTTGAAAAGATACCTTTGTTCCCGTATGCTATGACGCGTTCATCAGAATCCATCACTCCGCTTATAACCGGAAGTGCATTGGTTATCTGATCTTCACGCAGTCCTTTTATAGAAATTTCACCCGGTATCCTGCATTTAGCGGTCAGATATTTCTCGATTTCTGCCGAACTTTCACATGTATCCATACAGTGAACAAGAGATTTGATGCAGCCGGCACCGTTCTCTTTCTTCATTACTTTTGAAAGGTCAGCCTCGACTTCAAATACTTCTTCATTCAGACCATAGTATTCTGCACGCGGCTTTGGCGTTTCACTCTGTTCATCAGAATATCTCGAATTACAGTATGAACAGAACCATTCATGCCTGGTCCGTATACGCTTAAGCTCCCCGCCGCACTGTTCACATTTCAAAATCTCCATTGTTTTCATCCTCCGGTATTAATTTAAATTGACTTCTTCATTCCTCTGATCAACGTATCTCTTAAAAAACACTTAAAATCATTATAACGTCTTCGCTCCATCGTATCATATCTTATGATTTCTCCTGTTTCTTTTGAAAAACACAAAGATTCATCATTTATAATTCCTATAATAACAAAATCATCAGGCAAATCAGAGTGTGTGACTATGAAATTTTCTATTTTATACATGTGATAAGCAATAATATCAAATCCATTAGAAAATTCAAACCAACTCTTTATATCTACAGGCAATATGATATCGTTCTTAATCTCCCAGTCAATAACATCTTGTTCCGACACAGAATTATAAAACTTTACGCTATCCTCCCCGTACTCACACATTATCTCCGGAATCAACCGGATAATTTCTGATATCTCATCATATAAATTATTGTCTGGAATCTTAGGTATATACATATAAATCTCCATTCTGTTGAGTGATATTGCTTTAAAAACCTAATTCGCATTTCATACTCATGATGAGATTGGAAATGGAATCAGATAAAGAGAGAGCTTTATTTTCATCCGGAATTACCGCTATGATCTCACCCGTTGTATTGTTTACATACATAGAATACGGATCGCACCCGCCTAAATACCAGTATTGAGCATCAGAAAGTAAAAGCTTATCACCCATAGCAAAACCGGTAATAATATCATTGATAACAGATTCAATATTTTGAACCCCATGAATATTCACATATCTATCCATAAAAAAGCCTTCTATCATATCAAACCAATATGCAGATAGAAAAGCTTTAATATCATCATGAATGATAAATCCCAGAATGCTTTCTAATTCTTCAAAATTAAAATGATCATTTTGAAGGATTGGAGTCATTGGCTGTGGCAAATCTGCATCCCTGTATTTTTCATAGAATTGTTCTCTAAGCATAAAATAATGATCAAATGCATCTTTCATTCCCATGTTTACGTCCTCTATAAGTTCATTACTCACATTGTTGGCATTATCAATTATCAAACTTCAAGATTTGATAATACTGTTTCTATTGAATCAGCAATTTTTATTGTAAAATCAGAAACAGGTCTGCTAAAATCACAATCATAAGCGCCATCCCAGTCAATAACAATTACAGAAGCATCGCTGTTATTGCAGTACAATGCACCATAACCATACTCTTCGCTTTCTGCATCACCTAAGCAAAAATAATTTCCGTTCATATATTCACAATGCGGATCACCATGATTCTTTGATCTTCTGATAAAGTTTCCTAATTCAACGTTTGGAAAATTACCATCGATTGAGCAATCCCAGCCGTTATAATTACCGCTGATTCTTACAAACCAATATGAATTAAAAAATCTTTTTATTCTTTCATTTATTACAAAACCAAATTCTGTTTCCAAGTCTGAAAAATCAAATTTACTTTTCTGATGAACCGGTCGCCATTCAACGTAACCATATTGATCTACACTATCATTTACATATAGCCCCTCAAGATCCCGTCCCTTTACATATACTGTTCTAAGCAAACTGCCTGGATCATTTTTAGAACTATTCTCAAGCTTTTTGAAATATATCCCGAACGCTTCTTCAATTTCCATATGCTCATTCTCCTTGTGATTACAGTTGTAAAATTAAACATAGAACCATTACATATTCATCATCACAACATAATGATTGTATCATTTTAAATTGTCTTTTGTCAATGCATGATCAATTGAATCGACACAGTAATAGCCTGTTTTTATATCCCCATATCAGTTATTTGCATTGGACAAAATGCACATTGATTTTTTCAGAATAATATAGTATAATAATTGTAAACCTGCGCACAATGGAATTTGGAACGTGTTGTAAACCTGCGCATAATGGAATTTGAAACGTGATGTAAACCTGCGCATAATGGAATTTGAAACGTGATGCAAACCTGCGTATTATGGAAAAGAGGCGCTATCATGATACTGAAACGTAAAATATACAACAAGCTGCTGACACTGAAAACAGAGCTTAACGGTAAAAAAGCCTTTCTTATTGAAGGTGCAAGACGTATCGGTAAGTCAACGATATGCGAAGAGTTCGGTAAAAACGAATATAAAAGCTATATTTTAATTGACTTTGCCAGGTGTCCAAACGAAGTGAAGAACTATTTCGTAAAGCATATAAATGATCTTGATACGTTCTTCATGCTGTTGTCCACATACTACGGCACGAAGTTGTATGAGCGTGAGTCGCTTATTATCTTTGATGAAGTTCAGACGTATCCTAAGGCAAGAGAATGCATCAAGTACCTTGTTGCTGACGGCAGATATGATTATATCGAAACAGGTTCGCTCATCTCGATAAAGGAGAATGTCAAGGATATTGTCATTCCTTCGGAAGAACGTCATCTCAGTATGTACCCGCTGGATTTCGAGGAATTCTGCGATGCACTTGGTGAGAATCAGATATGTGGATATATCCGCAAATGCTTTGCAGACAAAACACCGCTTGAGAGTGAGCTTCACCATAAAGCAATGCTTCTTTTCAAACAGTATATGCTTATAGGAGGTATGCCGCAGAGCGTTATCGCTTTCCTTGAAAGTAAGAAGAACTTCGACAAATCCGATGTTGAAAAACGTGATATTCTTTCTCTTTATCGTAGTGACATCATGAAAATAGACAGTAAATACAGGAGCAAAGTCCTCGCAATATTTGATCAGATACCCGGTTTGCTCTCTCAGCACGAAAAACGTGTTGTTTTCAATGATATTTCAGCAGGCAGCAAAGCGAATCACTATGAAGAGACCTTCTTCTGGCTTTCCGATTCGATGATATCCAACGAATGCTTTCTCTGCAACGATCCCAATGTCGGTCTTTCTGTAAATGAGAACAGAGCATATGTAAAATGCTACCTGGGCGATACGGGACTGCTAGTCAGCCATGCCTTCGATGAAAACGAACTGCTTGAAGATGAGGTCTACAAGCAGATACTCGGAGACAAGCTGAATATGAACGAGGGTATGCTCTATGAGAATGCTATCGCTCAGATGCTGACGGCCAATGGACATAAACTATACTTCTATACTCAGTATAATACAGAAAAACACCGTAACGATATCGAGATTGACTTTCTAATCTCCAACAACAGCAAGCTGAAATACAAATTATTTCCTATTGAAGTTAAGTCAGGAAAAAAATATTCTATCGAATCACTCAAACGATTCAAAGAAAAATACAAGGCAAGAATAGGCGAATGCTATGTGATACACCCACGAAATCTCAGTTTCAAAGATGACATCATCTGCATACCACCTTACATGACAATATGCCTGTAATAAACAATCTCCCGGCAGTTCGCAGTAATAGCCTGTTTTTATACCCCTATATCAGATATTTGCATTGGACAAACAGTGAAATGCAGGTTATAATATAACCATACCACACAGGAAAGGAGCTGTACAAATGGTAACAAGAAAGTATTCCATTCAGCACATTTTCCGCTCAGTGCTCATTTGTACAGAGCGGATGTGGAAAGCTGGACGATGTTGAAACTGACATTTTAAATTCGCATAAACACTCTTATTGTATTATAGAAAAATCCACCCGGACTTCCATTAGGTTCGGGTGGATTTTTGTGTTCTTGAAGAATCATTTATCACTGAAAATATTTTCAGTAACAGAATTATAGTTGTTTCTTACTTCATCATATGCCTTTTTAGCCTTTGAACGCTTTATCTTCTGAGCTTCCGGACTTAATTCTATCTCAGTTTTTGTCGGCTCTGATTTACGGATACTCTCAGATTTGTCCGGCGCAGTTCCTGATTTTTCTGCATTGGAACTAACCTGTTTCGTGTTATCTGAAGTTTCAGTTTTAACCGTGGTATCCGTATTATCAGCAGCGTTCATGTCATCAGTGATTTCGGCATCCTTAAAGTTTTCGTTTTCAGATGCACTGATGATCTTCTCTTCTTCGTCCGTTTCAGCTTCCTTAAGTTTCTTCTCAACTTCGAGAACTTCCTCATCTGTCGGAAGCTTTTCGTACTCTCCGCTTTCCACGAACTTGAAAGATATTTTATTAAGACCATTCATCCTCCTGAGCTCGCCCTGTGCCACGGCCAGTTTCGCGCTTTCAGGCAGATTAGGATCATTTTCAGCAGATCTGATCGTCGATAAAGCAGAATTCACCTTATTCATTTTAAGCCTTTCCACTTCATCCTTGGTCTTACATTTTTTCAGATCCTTTTCGTACTGTTTCTTTTCATCTTCGATATTTTTGATTTTCTGATAAAGCGTCGGATTTTTATCCTTAAGATAACGCATTTCCTCCGGAGTCAGCTTTTCATCAGATGCTATCTTACTGTTTATGGTCGCAAGAGTCTTGTCTTCATCCTTGTCCCCTTCCTCCTGCAACCTTTTATACTCCGCCTTGAACTGTTCATTCTTAATTTCAAGTTCAGTCATCTTCCTTGACTGAGGACCAAGATCGCCTTCAGCTTTTTTCTTCTTAAACTTTGTTTCGAGTTCCATGCTTTTCATATATGACGAAACTGAACCTATTGTACTGAAATCCATACCTCATTCCTCCCTGATAAGTACCGAAATCCTTTTCATCATGTGTGCATATG